>NZ_JBSVXD010000249.1:0-6843 GCF_054070755.1 Pseudomonas sp. SDO5591_S426
TACAGGGTCAACCATCAACTATCAGGTATGTAGGCCTGATTTCAGATTACTTGGTCCACGCAGCCACACGCTCAGGGTGTTTCGCTACCCAATCCTTCGCCGCTGCTTCAGGCTTGGCGCCATCCTGGATCGCCAGCATGACCTGGCCGATTTCATCCTTGGATTCCCACTGGAAGTTCTTCAGGAACTTGGCCACTTCCGGCGCTTTGGCTTCGAGGCCTTTGCTGCCGATGTTGTTCACGGTTTCAGCCGCGCCGTACACGCCTTTCGGGTCTTCGAGGAAGCGCAGTTTCCACTTGGCGAACATCCAGTGCGGCACCCAACCGGTCACGGCAATGGATTCGTTTTTCTTCTCGGCACGGGTCAGCTCGGCGATCATGCCGGCGCCGGAACTGGCCTTGAGTTGATAGCCGGTCAGGTCGTAGTCCTTGATCGCCTGATCGGTCTTGAGCATCACGCCTGAACCGGCGTCGATGCCAACGATGCGATTCTTGAAGGTATCGTCGGTCTTCAGATCCTCGATGGACTTGGCCTTGACGTACTCCGGCACGATCAGGCCGATTTTCGCATCCTTGAAGTTCGGGCCGTAATCGACGACCTGATCCTTGTTCTTCGTCCAGTAATCACCATGCGTGACCGGCAGCCAGGCCGACAGCATGGCGTCGAGTTTGCCGGTAGCCACGCCTTGCCACATGATCCCGGTCGCGACGGCTTGCAGCTTCACGTCATAACCGAGTTTCTGCCTGATCACTTCGGCAGCGACGTTGGTCGTAGCGACGCTGTCCGACCAGCCGTCAACATAACCGATAGTCACTTCCTTGCCTGCGGCGCTGGCCACGGTAGAACTGATCGCCAGCACCAAAGCGGCACCTGCGCCCAAGAGTCGTCGCATCTTCATCGTTACTTCCCCGAAAGTGCTGCGCTCGACGGATGCCGAGTCGCTTAAACGTATTGTTATGGTGCACAGCGCCCCCATCACGCCTTACCGCAAATTCGATAGAACATCAGCGGAGTACTGACACTTCCGATAATCAACCTGACGCCATCAACGACCTTCTCTGCCAGCGACCTCAAAACATCGAGAAACGACATCACAACGCCATTAATCTCGAGCACCGCTGTCGCTCCGGGCAATCCGCCCGAACTTTGCATGTCAAAACTATGCGAGCCACCAAGCACGCGACAAATGCAGGTAACATGCGCCGCTTTGCTCCCAGACGGCCTGACCATGCCCGCGACATCCCGCTTTCCTTTTTTTGCTTATCTATTCGCCTGCCTGCTGGGACTTTTTGCCCTTTGCGGCTTCTGGTACGGCATTGGTAAACCGGTGATTCTGCCGGACGTCGCCAGCGCGACGCACAAGCTGCAATGCGCGTCCTACACGCCGTTCGACAAAGACCAATCGCCGTTCGATGTGCCGTTCAATCTGCGTCCCGAGCGCATGGACGCCGACCTCGCGCTGCTGTCGAAGAGTTTCGAATGCATCCGCACCTACTCCATGACCGGCCTCGAAGCCCTGCCCGATCTGGCGCGCAAGCACGGCTTGAAGTTGATGATCGGCGCCTGGGTCAACAGCAACCCGGTGGACACCGAAAAAGAAGTCGACCTGCTGATTGCCTCGGCCAACGCGAATACCGACGTAGTGACCGCCGTGATCGTCGGCAACGAAACCCTGCTGCGCAAGGAAGTCACCGGCGCGCAGTTGGCGAAGCTGATCAACAAGGTCAAGAGTCACGTCAAACAACCTGTCACTTACGCCGACGTCTGGGAGTTCTGGCTCAAACATCCGGAAATCGCACCGGCCGTGGACTTCCTGACCATCCACCTGTTGCCGTACTGGGAAGATGATCCGTCGAACATCGATGCCGCACTGCAACATGTGGCCGAAGTGCGCCAGGTATTCGGCAACAAATTCGCGCCCAAGGACGTGATGATTGGCGAAACAGGCTGGCCGAGCGAAGGCCGTCAGCGTGAAACCGCCCTGCCGAGCCGAGTCAATGAGGCCAAGTTCATTCGCGGTTTTGTCACCATGGCCGAGCAACAAGGCTGGCACTACAACCTGATCGAAGCCTTTGACCAACCGTGGAAGCGCGCCAGCGAAGGTGCGGTAGGTGGTTACTGGGGGCTGTTTGACGCTGATCGTCAGGACAAGGGCGTCCTGGCAGGACCGGTGTCGAACGTGCCGTATTGGTCGCAGTGGCTGGTGGTGGGCGGGCTGATTTTCCTTGGCACGCTGATCCTCGGTGGTCGCGTTCGTAACACCCGCGCCGCACTGGTTCTGCCGTTGTTTGCCGCATTGGCGGCATGCTCCCTCGGCGTTTGGGGCGACCTGGCGCGCGTCACCACCCGCTTCACCAGTGAATGGTTGTGGGTCGCGTTGCTGACAGCATTGAATCTTTTGGTGCTGGTGCACGCAGCGCTGACGCTAAGCCCCCGCACAGGATGGCGCGGGCAGGCGTTCAACGCGCTGGAACGTCGCGCAGGCTGGCTGGTTGCGGTGGTCGGATTTGCTGCTGCGGTGAGCATGCTGGAGCTGGTGTTCGACCCGCGTTATCGCAGCTTCCCGAGCGTGGCGTTCATCGTGCCGGCGCTGGTATATCTGTGCCGCCCGGTGAGCGCGCCGCGTCGGGAGATTGCGTTGCTGACCTTCATTATTGGTGCAGGCATTGCGCCGCAGTTGTTCCGTGAAGGGTTGCAGAACCAGCAGGCTTGGGGCTGGGCGTTGGTGAGTGGGTTGATGGTGGTGGCTTTGTGGCGGTGCTTGCGGGTTCGCATAAGTTGACTACGAAAATATTCAACGTAAATGCGCGCGAGTCAGTACGGGGTTTGCTCACCGTTTCTGATAAGTTGCACCAACGTTACTGTATTTGTAGCCTCGCCAGGAAATTCTCTATTACGGTTAAACACCACTAAAGCCAGATCCCTATTGGCTTGCCTGAATTCATATCGACTTTCGCCATAACCAGGAGGAAATTTGTACTGCATTTCCTGCGGAAGCGCCTCACCATTGGCAAAGCTTTGGAGCTTCGATCGTCTCAGTTCGTCTGGAGAAACTTTACTTTCTGCCTTGCGATACTTTGCCCCAACGCTATATACATTCTGCTCATCCGCTCTGGCATTCGCCTCGACAACCATAGAGCTTTTCTCTCTGGGGGCGGCCTTCGATATCGACAATCTATCTCTACCCGACTCAGCGTTCGACAAGGTTCCATGTCCGGGCCTGGCGGGCATTTTGGTGGAACGGTTAATAACGGAGGCCTTCAACATATTTAACCTCTTCAACGCCTGTTGCAGGGCAGAAGCAGCCAATGATGAAACTCCATCAACCAGAGGGGCGAATAATGCGAATTCCCCCGATGGGTCAACGCGATTTACCGGATCCCCCACACCGTACGCATACGCATTCACCCCACCCTTCCCAAACGGACTCAAATTGTCCGGACTGTTGAACCGCATCAACACAGGGTTAAACGCTCGGTATCCATTCCCGAGCAAGTAATGCCCAGTCACCAGATCCCGTCGCTCACCGTTGAAACCCAGGAGACTGATCAAGCCACCTTCGGGAAAGCGATGTCCGTAAGGGGTATAAACAGGCTGCTGATGGTGGTCGACGGAAACCAAATGCAGAACGGAACGCTGGAGATCGGTTGCCAGCAAAGCGGGGTCAACTTTTCCCAGCTAACGCTGTTGCTGCGCCAGGAGCTGCGCGTCGTGTTCAAACACAGAGTGCTGCACCGGCCCTTGCGTCTCAGTAGCTAAGCGATCTTTTCGGTAAAAGCGCTGAATGCTCTGCTGATTCAGAGGAACACAGCTGGCAATCCGGTCCAAGGGTTCGTAGTGATAGCTGCACAACAATGTGTCTCGCTGAACGGTCATTGTCTTGCTCCGATTCAGATCCGGGGGGCGGATGGCTAGATTCGGATTATTTGCAGCGGCCGTCTACTATCAGAAGTGATAGGTAGAGGATGGAGATCCAGCGTGGCTACAGGCCCCATCGCGAGCAGGCTCGCTCCTACAGTGGATCTTCAGTGAACACAAAAACCGTGCACGACAAAGATCAACTGTAGGAGTGAGCCTGCTCGCGATAGCTATCTATCAGACACTACGAGGCGCCCTGACCAACCGCAACCCCGCAATCACCACCGCAAACACCGCCAGCGTCGTGTTGTACAATGCCAGCGCCGGGAACCCGAGCGCCAGTGCCAACACCGCCAGCCACCACCCGGCCCGGCCCGGCACAACGAAGCCAATGATGGCCGCCGCCAAGGCGCCATAACCCAGAATTTTGAAGTGAATCATCAGCCCCAGGTTCGAACGAACCTGGCATTCCCAGCGACTCGCCGCGTCCACGCAAATGCCGACCCACTGCGCATCCTCCATGAAGCCATAACGCGCGCCATAACTGGCGGCCAGCCATAGCGGCAGCAAAACAAGCAGCAGAATCACGGGCAGACGGCGGGACATGAAGCACTCCAATTGACGAAAAACGGCGGCCAGCTTAATCGCCCGACAGCCTTACGCAAGCGATAACAACTGTTAACTGGTCATTCAATCGCTGCAAAGTGTATCGTCCAGCTACTATTACTTCGAATTAAGCCTGTTTGGTGCCGATGCGTGGCACTTTGGCGCAAATTCAGTGGTCACAGCCTGCGAACTTCATTCGGCACCTTTTCTAAGGGATCTAGTCATGCTCCGTTCCTTGCGCTTCGCCGCCCTGTTTGGCGGCCTTATATTGAGTGCGTCCGCACTGGCGGTCGACATCGACGCCGCCAGTTATGGCTACCCCTTGACCAACCCGTTCGAGGCGACCATCGCCACGACGCCACCGGACCTGCGTCCGGATTTGCCGCTGGACGATGACATCAATCAGTCCGACCGAACCCTGACCTTGCGCCCGGAGCGGGCCTTCGAACTGCCGGACAACTTCTGGGCGGTAAAGAAACTCACCTACCGCATCGCCACCCAGGATAAACCCGCACCGCTGATCTTCCTGATCGCCGGCACCGGCGCGCGCTATGACAGCAGCCTTAACGAATACCTGAAGAAGCTGTACTACCAGGCCGGTTATCACGTAGTGCAACTGTCGTCGCCCACCAGTTTCGACTTCATGAGCGCCGCTTCACGCTTCGCCACGCCGGGCATTTCCAAGGACGACGCCGAGGACATGTACCGGGTGATGCAATCGGTACGTGCGCAAAACCCCACGCTGCCTGTCACCGATTACTACCTGACCGGCTACAGCCTCGGTGCGCTGGATGCCGCGTTCGTTGCGCACCTGGACGAAACCCGTCGCAGCTTCAACTTCAAGAAAGTCCTGCTGCTCAACCCGCCGGTCAACCTCTACACCTCGATCACCAACCTCGACAAACTGGTGCAAACCGAGGTCAAGGGCATCAACAACACCACCACCTTCTATGAGCTGGTGCTGAACAAACTGACCCGCTACTTCCAGCAGAAGGGCTACATCGATCTCAACGATGCGCTGCTGTATGACTTCCAGCAGTCCAAGCAGCACCTGACCAACGAACAGATGGCGATGCTGATTGGCACCTCGTTCCGTTTTTCGGCGGCCGACATTGCCTTCACCTCGGACCTGATCAACCGTCGCGGCCTGATCACTCCACCTAAAACGCCTATCACGGAAGGCACCAGCCTCACGCCATACCTCAAGCGTGCGCTTCAGTGCGATTTCGACTGTTACATCACCGAGCAAGTGATTCCGATGTGGCGTGCCCGCACCGACGGCGGCAGCCTGCTGCAACTGATCGACCAGGTGAGTTTGTATGCGCTGAAAGACTACCTGCGCGACAGCCCGAAAATCGCCGTCATGCACAACGCCGACGACGTCATCCTCGGTCCGGGTGACCTCGGTTTCCTGCGCAAGACCTTCGGCGATCGCCTGACCGTTTACCCGTTGGGCGGTCACTGCGGCAACATCAACTACCGCGTCAACAGCGACGCCATGCTGGAGTTCTTCCGTGGCTAAATATCTCCTGCTTCTCGCCGCGTTACTCTGTGCAAGCGCTGCCAATGCCGACAACAGCAAGGCCAACGCCCCGGTGGTCGTCGACAGTGACGGCTTCAAGGAGCCACTGAGCAAGCTCAAGTTCAACCCGGGACTGGACCAGCGCGAGTTCGAGCGCTCGACGCTCAGCGCGCTGAACGTCTACGACCCGCTGGAAGAGTGGAACCGCCGCGTTTACCACTTCAACTACCGGTTCGACCAATGGGTATTCCTGCCGGTGGTCGATGGCTATCGCTACATCACGCCGAGCTTTCTGCGCACTGGCGTCAGCAACTTCTTCAACAACCTTGGCGACGTGCCAAACCTGCTGAACAGCCTGTTGCAGTTCAAGGGCCAGCGTTCGATGGAGACCACGGCGCGACTTCTGCTCAACACCACGATCGGCATCGCCGGCCTGTGGGACCCGGCCACCGCCATGGGCCTTCCGCGCCAGAGCGAAGACTTCGGCCAGACTTTGGGCTTCTATGGCGTACCGGGCGGCGCCTACTTCGTGCTGCCGATCTTCGGCCCTTCGAATCTGCGTGATACCGGCGGATTGGTAGTCGACTTCAGCGCCGAGTCGGCGATCAACTTCCTCAATGTTTCCGAGGTAAGTTCCAACCATCCGGAAGTGTGGATTCTGCGTGGCGTCGACAAGCGCTATCAGACCAGCTTCCGCTACGGTCAGATGAACTCGCCATTCGAGTACGAGAAGGTGCGCTACGTGTACACCGAGGCGCGCAAGTTGCAGATTGCCGAGTAACTTCGGCTACACAAAAACCTGTGGGAGCGAGCTTGCTCGCGATGGCGGTGTATCAGTCAGCATCAACGTTGACTGA
>NZ_JBSVXD010000250.1:0-6841 GCF_054070755.1 Pseudomonas sp. SDO5591_S426
GGGTAGACAGTGGGTGCGAGTCCATACATAGGAGCTGCCGAAGGCTGCGATCTTTGTTGCTTAGACCACGCGAACCTTACCGCCCAACACCGTCGTCCAACGCTCCGAAAGCACCACCCCACCCAACGTCAACACACCGCCCACCAGGTGATGCATCGCCAGTTGCTCGTGCAGCACCACCGCCGCAATCAGCGCGGTAATCAACGGCAGCAAATTGAAAAACAGCACGGTCCGGCTCGGCCCCAGGCGCACCACGGCCTGCATCCACGCCAATGGCGCCACCATCGAGGCCAGCAAACAGGCATACAACACCAGCGGAATATTCTGCAACGTCGGGCCGATTTTCGGCGAGGCGAGGAACAGCGGAAACAACACCACCACCGCCACCAGCACCTGCAAATACAACAACACCAGCGGCGGTAATTTCAGCTGCCATTTTTTCAACAGAGTGCTGTAGACCGCGTAAGCCAGCGTCGCGACCAGCATCATCGCGTCGCCCAGGTTCACCCCGTGCTCCAGCAACGCGCTGAGACTGCCGGACGAAACCACCACCAGCACGCCGGCGAACGACAGCACCGCACCGGCCAGTGCACCCGCAGTCAGGCGCTGACCGAGGCTGACGATCGCCATGGCCAGCGACATCAACGGCATCAACGACAGGATGATGCCCATGTTGGTGGCCGTGGTCAGGGCTGCGGCGAAATACGCCAGGCTTTGATAGACCGCCATGCCGAGCACGCCGAGGATGAAAATCTTGCCCAGGTTCGGGCGAATCTGCGGCCAGTGAGCGATCACCGGTTTGAGCATGAAAGGCGTGAACAACAAACCGGCGAGCAGCCAGCGGTAGAAACCGATCTCGGCGGGGAAGATCGCCCCGGCCGACATTTTGGTGATCACGGTGTTGCCGGCCCAGATAAAAATGGCCAGCAGGGGATAAGCGTATTGCATCAGGAAAAACCAGAACGTTAATGAGGGGCAATTATCCCCTGTCTGGATACAGGTCTATACTTCGATCCAGACAACCCGCCCTTGATTCCGGACAGCATGACCAGTAAACACATAGATCTGCTGGATTTCAGCGAACTGCCGGCCCCGGTGTACTTCCGGTACGCCGACTTCAATACCCACGAATACGCCTCGGCGCACCGGCATCCCTGGGGCACGCTCGAGTATGCGGCACACGGGGTGTTGCACATGGATGTCGACGGCAGTCGTTTCTTGTCGCCGCCGCAATACGCGGTGTGGGTGCCGCCGGAAATCGAGCACAGTTTCTACAGCCATCAGCCGATCAATTACCGTGCCGTTTGCCTGACCCCCGCAGTCTGTGAGGATTTGCCAAAACAGGCCTGCACGCTCGCCATCAGTGACATTCTCAAGGCGATCCTCAAGGACTTCGCCGTCCGTGATGTAAAGATTCCCGAGCGGGCCGCAGATAAGCGCCTGGCCCAGGTTCTGGTAGACCAGTTGCAACAGGCGCCGGTGCATGAGTGTTACCTGCCCTATGCCAGCACGCCGGGATTGCTGGGTATATGCGAAGCCCTGCAAGCCGCACCTGATGACAATCGGCCCTTGGCGCATTGGGCGGCGCAGGTTCACGTCAGCGAACGGACCCTGGCCCGGCAGTTTGTCCGCGAGTTAGGCATGAGCTTCGGGGAATGGCGCCAGCGTCTGCGATTTCTGGCTGCGATTGAAGCGCTGGACAGCCATCGCAGTATTCAGGAAGTTGCCTTCGACATGGGCTACAGCACGGCTTCGGCATTTATTGCGATGTTCCAGCGTCAAGCGGGTTGTTCGCCCGACTACTATCGGCGCAATAAAATGTTTTAACGGTCTGATTAAGATATTTCATACAGCATTATCCGAAACGAACTTCATGGGGCAGGATTGGAGCGCTGTAGGCTTCGATACTCTTTATCAAGGTTTGCAGGTAATTGTTGTGAAGAGTTTATTGTTAAAAGCTGAAAGTGTTTCGAGCGTTTCTGATGTTGAGTACGAAAACAGTATTCATTTTGATTTCATAAAAAGTGTCATTCCCGACTGGATTGTCAATTCCTCTCTTCAGCGGATGGCTGATTTGCGCAACACCCCCAAAGTTGTTTCCGAATGGCACAAAGCGGCGTCCCCTACCGAGCACCTGGCCGCGAAAGTCGCCACGCAGGCGAGCTGGATGGCACAAAGTACAGTCGATCGGATGCTTGACAATCTGCAGGACGTTGAATCCTTCGCCCAACCAATACTGACTCAGGCTATACGTGACCAATACGGTGTAGTAGTCGATGTCCGTGAAACGTATCTACGCTTGTATTCCACTGCTAAAACTTCACCTTGGGCACTTAATGTCACGGGCGGCGTCAGCAGTCGAACTGTTTCTTTGCTTAACGCTTCACTGCACAACTTTGCCGAAGGCGAATTTTTTAGCGCTGACTCGGTATTTATTGGCAAGCCCGACGAAATTGGGCAGTTTGAAATTAAAAGTCTGGGTATAACAGTCGAGCAGTTCAAGGCGCTGTGTCGAACTCTGGATATCGGCACCCAGTATAAAAAACATCTGGAAAGTTATCTGATTCCCGAAGATGCCATGGTCCGTGCGGTGGTCCAGCAGCGCATTGTCGATAGTCAGAAAAGCGCCATGAAAGCCGCCGCACATCTGGCGTTGATGAAGAAAGACATCGGGCCTGCGGCGTACCTGACTATGTTGAACATGGTTCGGGGCAAAAAGGGGCAGGTGTTCGATGGCGGTCCCGTACGCTATTACCACTTGAGCATGCTGGGCACCCGCCTGACCGGAATTGTGCTTATCGCCGCCGATCTCGACACTCCCGGTGCGAATGTCCGACGCGTTATTGCTTATGTACCGCACGATCCCGAGCACCCGCTGAAAGAGTATGCCTCGACGGTCGAATTCGCGCGTGAACTGACTCGCCAGTTACGGGGCAACGATCAGGCCTCCGCTTCTGCCCCGACGAGCTACCAGACGTTTTTCAGTCGATTCGTGGATCATGGGCAACGTGGACATTTTTTCGCCGCGCTCAACGCCAGGTTGGAGCAAGTCACCTATCACGGCGCGCAACCGGGCTCCGGTTTACCCGCCTGGCGCGAAACCCAGGTGGAGCGCCCTGACCTGCGGTTCGCCTCGGTGTCTTTCGAAAGCGATATCGCCAGTCGCCAACACGACGATCCCTGGATTTATCTCTATGAGCGACAAGTGGACAAGATCCTTGCCGACGGACGTGCGCTGGCGGTGACCACTGCTGATGCGGACAGCGCCGCACGCTGGGCCTGGATTGAAAACCTGGAAAAAATGCTCTCCGACATCATGGAAGTTGGCTTGCTCATCGTGACCCCATTCGTACCGGTGCTTGGGCAGGCCATGCTGGGGTATATGGTCTATCAACTGGTCGACGGGGTGGTTGAAGGCGTTGTCGAATTCGCCGAGGGCGAGTACCTGGAGGCCGCGGAGCACTTGATCGGCGTCGCTGAAAATATGATTCAGTTGGGCGCCTTTGCCGCTGGCGGGATTATCGCCACTCAAGTGGTGAAACCCAGGCTGTCATCGTTCCTCGAAGGTACCCGACAAGTCACGTTAAGAAATGGCGAGCAGCGACTGTGGGGGCAAAATCTGCAGCCCTATCTGCTTCAAAACCTGCGTCTGGCTGCGGACTCCAATCCTGACGCTCACGGCCTGCATCAACATCAGGGCAAGCAGATTCTGCCGCTGGACGGTGACCATTTCGAACTCACGCTCGATTCGCGAACCGGTAAACATCGCGTGCAGCATCCGACTCGACCCGAGGCATACCAGCCGTTGGCGGAAAGTAACGGTACGGGCGCGTTTGTGATCGAGGGTGAGCAACCGCACACCTGGGATGCCGATAAGTTGATCAAGCGGCTTGGTCCCTCGGTGGAAGGCTTGACGGACCGGTTCGGCGACATCCGTACCGTCAGCCGCGCCGACCCTGGAGCGCTTGTACGCATGTACGCCGATAACGAGCGGGCGATTCCTTTGCTGAGCGATACGGTGACCCGCTTCCGGATCGACCGGGACATTCACACGTTCATCCGCAACATCGGCAGCTCCCATGCGCAGGATTACCTGCAGGCCGATGCGCTTTGGCAGTTTCAACTGCTGGACGGCTTGTGGCCAGGCCGGGCGATTGAGCTCGTGGGGGCCGATGGACAGGTTCTGTACTCACTCGGGTCCGCTGCAGAACCTGTGTCCATCCATGCGGACCGACTGGCGAACACCGACCTGATCGACACCTTGCTGTCGTATCTCGATGACGACGAAACCCGCCAACTGCTGGGTGATGAAGCCCACGCATCGCTCGGCAGCCGACGCAAGAATGCCGAGCGTGTGAGGATGCAGCTCGCGCAACTGGCCGATCAGCGCAAGGTCTCGTTGTTCGACACTCGCTACCGAGGCATCGAGCGAGCCGTCAGCGCCGAGGCAAGGGTCATCCAGGACGAGGTGTCAGGGCTGCCCGCTATCGTCGCAGAAGAACTGGTGGCACTGGCTCGTCCGGAGGAGTTGCAGGCGCTCAAGATGCGCAGGCTTCCGGAACGACTGGAAGGTTTTGCGAAATGGGCGCTCAGGGATGTGCGGATCAGTCGGGCCTATGAGGGCTTCTATCTGGAGTCGGTCGACAATCCGGACTTCGACGCCTTGGCCCTGCATTCTCTGGAGAACCTGCCTGGCTGGAACGCCGATGTCCGGATCGAACTCCGTCATTACAGCGTCGACGGTCTAAAGCTGGACAGCATCGGCCGGGATGACGCCGCGATTCGACGTACGCTTGTCATGAGCGACAGCGGAGTGTTCCAGGCCTGTGACGAGCATGGAAATCCCCTGCATTCAGGTAGTGATTTGTTCACCTCGATCTTGCAGGCATTGCCCGATGCCGAGCGGGATGCGTTGCAGATTCATATCGGCCAAGGCCCGATCCTGAAGGCGGCATTACGCGACCATGCCCTGAAGCCTTACCGGTTGACGAGTGTTCTTTCCGACTTGCCGGAGCTGAAAAATTCCGCATTCGATCCGGCGATCATGCGCCTGCGCGGAGGGGCTCCCACCGTGACCGGTGAGGTTGCGCAACTGCAAGACGTCGAGCAACGCTGCCTGGAATTCGTCAACGGTGCCTTTCATCCGAGTATCCCCTCGTTCGAACGATACAACTACCTGCGCGGACTGAAGTTGATGGACGAGAGCTTGTCCGACGATTGCTGGAGCGCACTCTGGGATGGGCTTGCGAAGGCGAACATCGAGGGCTTCGAGGCCAACCAGCGCACAGTAAAAAGCATCGAGGTATTACCGGACCTGAAAACGCTGATATCGCCTGAACAGTTCGAGGCATTGCTCGAGCGGTTGTTCACGGAGGACGGTTTGGTAGCGCTCACGGAATCCGAGCGCAATCTGGGCGAGCGCGCGCGTGATCTCAAGCAAACCGGGCGTCTCGATGAATATCTGGCGCTGCAACAGACAGTCAGGGAAAACGCCACGTTGTCCAGTGAACCATGGGTTGCGTTGCAGCAGTATGCGGATGAGCTTGGATCGGGTGTATCAGCGCCAGAACAGCCCACCGAAGTGACGCCTCAGGTCATGGCCAACCTGCGTCAGGCACAACGTGCGATCTATCGGGCCAAGGAACTGTTGCCTTTATCGGGCAACCAGTTGCCAAGCATCTGGGAAAACGGCGGTTCTGCGATCGCGAAAATCAAGGGATTGCGAGGGTTGGATCTCCAGGAAGGTCAATTCACCGCGCAGATGACAATCGCCGAACATGCGCGCAAAGCCATCGAAATCAAGGGTGGAAACTGTTCGGAAAACTCGAAAGTGACCTTCGCGCTGCTGGCCAGCCAACCGAGAAATTCGCGGGTTCACCTCGTCAAAGCCACCGCTTTCGACCATCAATACGTTGTGATCGGCGATGACTTGAGCAATCTCCAGCAACTGGTCGTTGCCGATTCGTGGCCGGAGTTCCCTGTCGCCCATACGGCGGACAATGGTTACTTCCAGTTCGAACTGCCGGCGCTGGCAACCCTTGAGCCTGGCCCCGCCAGTTCGGACTTTGTCTTCATCAATGATGTGCCGGCGGGGCGCGCGGCGCTGCCGGAGGTTTCCCGGGACAACACCATCAGGCAGATAAAAATAAACAAGCTGTACAAGTCGGGGGCTTATGCTCAATTCACTTCATTGAAGACGTTGGGAACACAATACGGTCTGCCTGGGGAAGTCGGGGTGTCGTTCGAGCGATTACCCGGATCCGTGATCGATAAGCGCCTGTCAGCCTGGCAAGAATATCAACAGGCATTCAAGAGCCTGCTGGAGCAACCGTCCGCCAGTGAATCGCCGGCCGAATGATCCTCCATGGCTGGAGGAAGGTGTAACAAGGCTTGACTACACTCTGGGTGAATGCCGCACCTCTCGGTGCGGCGACAAGGAGAAAACTCCATGAAGACAATGCGTGCCCCTTTGTTGATGATCGGTTTGTTGCTCTGTTCCCAAAGCTTCGCCGCCACTGACCAACAGAACAAGATGACCACCTGCAACGCCGAGGCGACTGCAAAGACTCTCAAGGGCGATGAGCGCAAAGCCTTCATGAGCAATTGCCTCAAGGCCACCCCGGCAGCCAACGATGCCGGCGCGGCCTTGACCCCGCAGCAACAGAAAATGAAAACCTGCAATGCCGATGCCGCCACCAAGGCCCTGAAAGGGGATGAGCGCAAAGCATTCATGAGTGATTGTCTGAAGAAGAAATAAACCTTGGCCTTTGATGTGTGGCGGTAGTGCGGACCTCATCGCGAGCAGGCTCGCTCCTACATTTGTCCTGTGTACTCAGTTCCA
>NZ_JBSVXD010000251.1:0-6691 GCF_054070755.1 Pseudomonas sp. SDO5591_S426
CGCGCCGAACACAATATTTGTGTACGCCACTAAACCTGTGGGAGCGGGCTTGCCCGCGATGGGGCCAGTACACTCACTAGAGAATCAAGCCTCAGGCCAAAACGCCCGAATCCCCGCCACACCCTGCGCACCCGCCGCCCAGGCTTTCTCGACTTCCGCCGGGCCAACGCCACCGAGCAGAAACACCGGTTTGCTGAACCCTTCGATCAAGCTCGACGCCTGTTCCCAACCCAGCGGCTCAGCCCCCGGATGCGTCAGCGTCGGCTGCACCGGCGACAAAGTCACGAAGTCCACGCCCATCTGTTCAGCCAACGCCAACTCTTCAGCGTTATGGCATGACGCCGCCAGCCAGCGCGATGCGGGCAGCGGTCGACCGGCCGCCGCGTACTTGCGCAGTTGCGCCGAGGTGATGTGCCAACCGGCGGACGGGAAGTCTCCCAGCCACTCGAACGGCCCCTTGATCATCAACTGCGCTTTGCCGGCACACAGCCCCACCGCATCCACGGCCAGGTCGCGATATTTTGGGTCGTAACCGTTCGGCGCACGCAATTGAATCAACTTGATGCCACCGGCGATGGCTTTCTGAATGCCCCGCAGCAGGGCTGGCGTTTCGAGATCTTCCGGCGTGATCAGGTACTGATCCGGTAACCGCGCCGCCGCGACGATTGGCCGGTTGGCCTCGGGGAACTCATAACCCGACAAATCACGCGCCGTCACCCAGGCCAATGGCTGGCCTTCAGCGCCGTGCGGCTCGCCGCCGAACGCCGAGACTTCCCAGACATCCAGCAACACCTGCTTGTCCGGGTAATCGTGGCGAACCTTGATCAACGGGCGAGCCGCGTTGACCACGATGCCCAGCTCTTCTTGAAGCTCGCGAGCCAGCGCGGTTTGCACCGATTCGTCGGCCTCGACCTTGCCACCGGGAAACTCCCACAGGCCGCCCTGGTGTTGGGTATCGGCACGGCGGGCGATCAGGATCTTGCCGCTGTCGTCACGGATAACGGCAGCCGCTACGTGTACTCGTTTCACCGCTCGATTTCCTCCAGTCCGGCCTTCTGCCAGGCCTTGAAGGCTGGCCATTGGTAGATGGTTTCAATATAGGCCTGATCAACCGCGGACAGCTTCACCTGATAGGTGCGCAGGCGCACAGCGATCGGGGCAAAGAACACGTCAGCCAAACTGACGCGACCAAACAGGTATGGACCCACTTCGGTCGCGGCAGCACGACACTCGGCCCACAACGCTGCCATGCGTTCGATGTCCGCCTGCACATCCGCCGGAAGCGGCGACAGCGGCGCGTCATGGCTCAGGTCGAACGGCATGTTGCCGCGCATGGCGAAGAATCCGCTGTGCATCTGCGCGCAGGCCGAACGCGCCTGGGCACGGGCGGCAATGTCTTTGGGCCACAGGTTCGCGTCGGGAAACTGTTCGGCCAGGTATTCGGCAATCGCCAGGGAGTCGGCGATGGTGCCGTGTTCGGTTTTCAGCAGCGGGACTTTGCCGGTCGGCGAATGCTTGAGCACTCGCTCGCGGGTGTCGGGCTGGTTCAGTTTGATCAGTTCTTCGGTGTAGGCGGCGCCGGTCAGATCGAGCGCCAGGGCGCCGCGCAGGGACCAGGAGGAAAGCAGTTTGTCGCCGATGATCAGGTGCAGGCTCATGTTCGGGACCTTTAGATATAGGGACAAGCCAGTCTAGTGGCTGACCGGCAAACCGCCATCGCGAGCAGGCTCGCTCCTACAGTGGATCGGGTGTACACAAATCCAATGTGGGAGCTAGCCTGCTGGCGATGGGTTTGACTCGGTCTTAAGTACGGTACTCGGCGTTGATCTTCACGTACTCGTGGGACAGGTCTGTCGTCCAGATGGTTTCGCTGCAATCACCGCGACCCAGTTCGATACGGATGGTGATTTCTTCCTGCTGCATCACCGCTGCACCCTGGGCTTCGGTGTAAGTCGCGGCGCGGGCGCCACGGCTGGCGATGCACACGTCGCCGAGGAACACGTCGATCTTGCTCACGTCCAGGTTCGGTACGCCGGCACGGCCGACAGCGGCCAGGATACGACCCCAGTTAGGATCAGAGGCGAACAATGCGGTCTTGATCAGTGGCGAGTGAGCCACGGTGTAACCGACGTCCAGGCATTCCTGGTGATTGCCGCCGCCATTGACTTCAACGGTCACGAATTTGGTCGCGCCTTCGCCGTCACGCACGATGGCCTGGGCCACGTCCATGCACACCTCAAACACCGCTTGCTTGAGCTTGGCGAACAACTCGCCTTCGGCGCGGGTGATTTCCGGCAACGCTGCCTGACCGGTAGCGATCAGCATGCAGCAGTCGTTGGTCGAGGTGTCGCCGTCGATGGTGATGCGGTTGAACGACTTGTTGGCACCGTCCAGCATCAGGTTTTGCAGCACGTCGCGGGCAACTTTGGCGTCGGTGGCGATGTAGCCGAGCATGGTCGCCATGTTCGGACGAATCATGCCCGCGCCTTTGCTGATGCCGGTAACAGTGATGGTCACGCCATCGTGCTGGAACTGGCGGCTCGCACCTTTTGGCAGGGTGTCGGTGGTCATGATGCCAGTGGCGGCAGCTTCCCAGTTGTTGACCGACAGATCGTCGAGAGCGGCTTGCAGTGCGCCTTCGATTTTCTCGACTGGCAGCGGCTCACCGATCACACCGGTGGAGTACGGCAGCACCTGGCTGGCGTCCACGCCGGTCAGCTCGGCCAGCTTGGCGCAGGTGCGTTCAGCGGCGGCCAGGCCCGGTTCACCGGTACCGGCGTTGGCGTTGCCGGTGTTGGTCAGCAGGTAACGCACCGGGCCTTGCACGCGTTGCTTGGCCAGGATCACGGGAGCGGCGCAAAAGGCGTTCAAGGTGAATACGCCTGCCACGGTGGAACCTTCGGCACAGCGCATGACCACGACATCCTTGCGCCCCGGGCGCTTGATGCCGGCCGAGGCAATACCGAGTTCAAAACCGGCAACCGGGTGCAACGTTGGCAAAGGACCAAGACCAACAGCCATGAGTGCGCTCCTAACTAAATGATGTCTGCACCGCTCGGCAGGAACGGTGGTTTAAATGGCAAAACGCCGCGACGGCATAAGCCGGTCGCGGCGCGGGTATTTCAGCGATTGAAACGGGTTTTACTGGATCTGCCCGTGGCAATGCTTGAACTTCTTGCCCGAACCGCAGTAGCACAGCTCGTTGCGGCCCAGCTTCTGCTCGTTGCGAACCGGTGCGGTGGCGAGGGCCACATCGACCTCTTCACCCAACTGCTCCGGCTGCTCCAGGCCTGGGGCTTCTTCATGCAGGAACTGCATGCGAGCGGCCAGTGCTTCGGCTTCCTGACGCAGGCGCTGCTCTTCTTCGATCGGATCTTCGCGGCGAACCTGAACGTGCGACAGCACGCGGATCGAGTCGCGCTTGATCGAATCCAGCAGCTCGGAGAACAGCGTGAACGACTCGCGCTTGTATTCCTGCTTCGGGTTCTTCTGGGCATAGCCACGCAAGTGAATGCCGTGACGCAGGTGGTCCATGGTCGACAGGTGGTCTTTCCACAGATCGTCCAGCACGCGCAGTACAATTTGCTTCTCGAAGGTGCGCAGCGCTTCGGCGCCCGCCTGGTCTTCTTTCTCGTTGTACGCTGCAATCAGTTCCTGCATCAGTTTTTCGCGCAGGGTTTCTTCGTACAGGTGATCGTCTTCGTCGAGCCACTGCTGAATCGGCAGCGCCACACCGAAGTCGCTCTGCAACGCGGCTTCCAGACCGGCCACGTCCCACTGCTCAGGCAGCGATTGCGGTGGAATGTGTGCGCTGACGGTAGCGTTGAGCACGTCCTGACGGAAATCGGCGATGGTTTCACCGATGTTGTCGGCGGCCAGCAACGTGTTACGCATGTGATAGATCACTTTACGCTGTTCGTTGTTGACGTCGTCGAACTCGAGCAGTTGCTTACGAATGTCGAAGTTGCGGCCTTCAACCTTGCGCTGAGCCTTTTCGATAGCGTTGGTCACCATGCGGTGCTCGATCGCTTCGCCAGGCTGCATGCCCAGGGCCTTCATGAAGTTCTTCACCCGGTCCGAGGCGAAGATACGCATCAGGCTGTCTTCCAGCGACAGGTAGAAACGGCTGGAACCGGCGTCACCCTGACGACCGGCACGACCACGCAGCTGGTTGTCGATACGGCGCGATTCGTGACGCTCGGAAGCAATCACCTGCAAACCGCCCGACTCGAGCACCTGCTGGTGACGTTTCTGCCAGTCGGCCTTTATCTGGGCGATCTGCTCAGGGGTCGGGTTTTCCAGCGAAGCGACTTCCACTTCCCAGTTACCGCCCAACAGGATGTCGGTACCACGACCGGCCATGTTGGTGGCGATGGTCAGTGCGCCTGGGCGACCGGCCTGGGCGATGATCTCGGCTTCTTTTTCGTGGAACTTGGCGTTCAGGACCTTGTGCTCGATGCCTTCCTTGTTGAGCAGGTCGGACATGCGCTCGGAAGTTTCGATGGTCGCGGTACCCACCAGCACCGGACGGCCGGCGGCCATGCTTTCCTTGATGTCAGTGACGATCGCCGCGTATTTCTCGTCGGCGGTCAGGAACACCAAGTCGTTGTAGTCTTTACGGGCCAGCGGCTTGTTCGTCGGAATGACGAGGACCTGCAGGCCATAGATCTGATGGAACTCGAACGCTTCGGTGTCGGCCGTACCGGTCATGCCGGACAGTTTGTTGTAAAGACGGAAGTAGTTCTGGAACGTGGTCGATGCCAGGGTCTGGCTCTCGGCCTGGATGTTCAGATTTTCCTTGGCTTCGATGGCCTGGTGCAGGCCTTCGGACAGACGGCGACCCGGCATGGTACGACCGGTGTGTTCGTCGACCAGTACAACCTGACCGTCCTGCACGATGTATTCGACGTTGCGATGGAACAGCTTGTGCGCGCGCAGACCGGCATAAACGTGAGTCAGCAGGCTCAGGTTGTGCGCCGAGTACAGGCTCTCGCCTTCAGCCAGCAGGCCGAGGCTGGTGAGCGACTCTTCGACGAACTGGTGACCGGCTTCGTTGAGCTCGACCTGGCGGGTCTTCTCGTCAACGGTGTAGTGGCCGGCCTTGGTGACTTCGCCTTCGACTTCTTCAACGTGCAATTCCAGCTTCGGGATCAGTTTGTTGATCTCGATGTACAGCTTGGAGCTGTCCTCGGCCTGACCGGAAATGATCAGCGGAGTACGGGCTTCGTCGATGAGGATCGAGTCGACTTCGTCGATCACGGCAAAATTGAGTTCGCGCTGGAATTTTTCTTCCATGCTGAACGCCATGTTGTCGCGCAGGTAGTCGAAACCGAATTCGTTGTTGGTGCCGTAGGTGATGTCGGCGGAGTAGGCAATACGCTTCTCTTCCGGCGGCTGGAACGGCGTAACCACGCCGACCGTCAGGCCGAGGAATTCGTAGAGCGGACGCATCCAGTTGGCGTCACGACGGGCCAGGTAGTCGTTCACCGTCACAACGTGCACGCCCTTGCCGGACAATGCGTTGAGGTAAACGCCCAGTGTTGCCACCAGGGTCTTGCCTTCACCGGTGCGCATTTCGGCGATCTTGCCTTCATGCAAGGTCATGCCGCCGATCAGCTGGACGTCGAAGTGGCGCATACCCATGACGCGCTTGCCGGCTTCGCGGGCGACCGCAAAGGCTTCTGGCAACAGCTTGTCGAGGGTTTCCCCTTTGGCGACGCGGGCCTTGAACTCATCTGTCTTGGCACGCAATTGATCGTCCGAAAGGGCTACCATTTGCTCTTCGAAGGCATTGACGAGTTGCACCGTCTTGAGCATGCGTTTGACTTCACGCTCGTTCTTGCTTCCAAAAAGTTTCTTTAACAAAGGCGCAAACATATCGGCAGGATCTTCCACACTAAAGGGATGGAGGGCGGCCCCGTGAGTCGCCCGTGCAGCCCTCATGGCCGCATGCGAACGAGCATTCTACCCGGAAACGGAAGTGAGGAAAGTGGCGATATTCCACGATGCTGGCACTGCGCTTTGACGGGGCTCACTTAAAATAGGGGCGTTTTGCTCAACTTCAAGCCGTTCAGGGCAGAAGTTAGTTGTTGATTTAATGGGTAAAGCAGGGACAAAAGCAATGGGTCAGGTGCATCGGGTGCTTTCTGCTACCATGGCGACTCTGTAACTTCAGGTGTTGGATCATGGCATTTCGCCCTCTTACGGCCCGAGCACCCGCCGTTCTGCTTCGCGAAGCCAAGCCGCTCAAAGCCATTCTCGGCCACGCTCAACGCCTTGGACATCTGCAACGTCTGCTCGAAAGCCAACTGCAACCCGCCGCTCGCGAGCACTGCCATGTAGCTTCGTGGCGCGAAGGCAGTTTGTTGCTGATCGTCACCGACGGACATTGGGCTACCCGCCTGCGTTACCAGCAAAAACGTCTGCAACGGCAACTGCAAATGTTCGACGAGTTTGCCAGCCTCACGCGAATCCTGTTCAAGGTCCAGCCGCCTACCGTTCAGCAAGGTGCGGTCGGGCATACCATGGACTTATCGAATGATGCGGCGGCGACCATCCAGGCGACGGCCGATGGCATCAGCGATCCGAACCTGCGAGCGGCGCTGGAGCGGTTGGCGGCGCACGCCAAGACCAAGAACTAGAAACAAGATCAAAAGATCGCAGCCTGCGGCAGCTCCTACATGGAAATGCG
>NZ_JBSVXD010000252.1:0-6685 GCF_054070755.1 Pseudomonas sp. SDO5591_S426
GCCTGCGGCAGCTCCTACAGTTCAGCGCACCGTTTGGCGTAGTCGCCTGCCATCGCCTGAATACGTGGATCAGTTGCGCTCATAAGAGCCTGACTCGCCACCCGCAGAAAATTCAGATTGCCACCCGCCAGCGCCTTGCGCAGCCAGACCATTGCATCATCAATATTCCCTTCGTCGGTCAGCACAGCCGCATAGCTGAACTGCCCACGAAAGTCCCCGCCCTCGGCGGACCGCCGATACCAGTCTCGGGCTGCCGCCGGATCAGCCGGACAGACTCGCCCTTCTTCCAGATATCGACCCAACAGATTCATCGATTTCGCATGGCCGAGTTCGGCAGCGTGGCGATATAAACTCAACGCCTTCGACTGATCCTCAACCAACCCGCGCCCGGTCGCCAGCAGGTTGGCGTAGTTGTACATCGCCCAATCCAGCCCGGCCTCGGCGGCGATTCGATAGTGCCGCGCGGCAACCGCCGCATCGGCGACACAACCCCAGCCATGCTCATGACAACGGCCAAGCATGTTGCGCGCCATCTGGTGCCCTTGCCGGGCGGCGATGTCGAACCAGCGCAGCGCCAGCATTTGATCCTGCGCGATCCCTAGTCCGTCCAGCAGAATCTGCCCAAGCAACGCCTGCGCCTCCGTTTCACCTTCACGGGCGGCGATCAGGATGGCCTGTGCTGCGCGGGCCGGACTTTCGTCGAGCATCGAGCGCAGGCGATCACCGTCGAGCACTTCCTCGCGGCGCAAGCGAAAGTCCGCCACTTACACCTCGACCCAGCGGCGCAACAGATTGTGATAGGTGCCGGTCAGACGGATCAGCGACGGGTGATCCGGTACATCCTGGGTCAGTTGGCGGATCGCGCCGTCCATTTCAAACAGCAGCGCGCGCTGGCTGTCTTCGCGCACCAGGCTTTGCGTCCAGAAGAACGAGGCGTAACGCGTGCCACGGGTCACCGCGTTGACCTTGTGCAGGCTGGTGCCGGGATACAGCACCATGTCACCGGCAGGTAATTTCACGCGCTGGGTGCCGAAGGTGTCCTGGATTTCCAGCTCGCCGCCGTCGTAGTCCTCGGGCTCGCTGAAGAACAGCGTGGCCGACAGGTCGGTGCGCACACGTTCGATGCTGCCCTTGGGCTGACGCACGGCGTTGTCAATGTGGAAGTCGAAACTGCCGCCGGCTGTGTAACAGTTCAGTAACGGAGGAAAGACCTTGTGCGGTAACGCCGCTGACATGAACTGTGGATTTTTCCACAACCGCTCCAGCATGGCCGCACCGATCTCCTTGGCCAGCGGATGACCTTCCGGCAACTGCAAATTGTGCTTGGCCTTGGCCGACTGATAACCGGCCGTGATCTTGCCGTCAGCCCAATCGGCCTGCTGCAGAGCCTCACGAATGCGCCGCACTTCTTCATTGTCGAACAAGCCGGGAATGTGCAGCAGCATGGGAAGGACGCCTGAGAACCAAGGGGCGCCAATGGTATTGATTCTTATTGCCTGTGTAAAACCCGACAGACGAATGAAACTGTAAAAGCCGTAAGGTTAAATTGTAAAGAATGTAAATTCAGTGCGAATAGTAACGTTTCGCAATTGATACAAGTACGCGTCTACCCTATATTCCGCCGCCTCAAATCCTTGGGGAGGGGAATCCGAAATGTCACGTCAGCAACCACAATTACCGGTTAGTTCACCACGTTTGCTCGCTTCTGCAATCGGCGTTGCAATCACTGCCGGCTCTGCGGGCCACATGGTATTCGCGGCGGAAAAAACCGACGAAAAAGCGCCGAGCAATACCATTTCGCTGGGCGCTACCGCCATCAGTGGCGAAGCCCAGGACGAGACCTCCTACAACGTCGAGAAAGCCTCCTCGCCCAAGTACACCGCGCCGCTGGTCGACACACCGCGTTCGATCACGGTCATCCCGCAACAAGTCCTCAAGGACACCGGCGCCCTGAACATGCAGGACGCCCTGCGCACTGTTCCAGGCATTACCTTCGGTGCCGGTGAAGGCGGCAACCCGCAGGGCGACCGTCCGTTCATTCGCGGCTTCGATGCCCAGGGCGACACCTACCTGGACGGCGTGCGCGACACCGGTTCGCAGAGCCGCGAGATCTTCGCCGTTGAATCGATCGAAGTCAGCAAAGGCCCGAACTCGGCCATCGGCGGCCGTGGCGCAGCCGGCGGCAGCATCAACCTGGTGAGCAAGAAAGCGCACCTGGGCAATTCGTTCGACGGTGGCTACACCTGGGGCTCCGACCAGACCCAGCGTTACACCATGGACGGCAACTACCAGTTCTCCGACACCGTCGCCGGCCGTCTGAACCTGATGAGCCACGAAAGCAACGTCGCCGGCCGCGACAGCGTCGATTACGACCGTTGGGGCGTCGCACCGTCGCTGGCCTTTGGCTTGGGCACCGACACCCGCGTCAACCTCGACTACTACCATCTGGAAAGCAACGACACCCCGGACTCGGGTATTCCGTATTCGATCCCGACCGCTGGCTCCGCTGCCCGTACCAAGTCCAACCCGGACAAGCCTCAGGACGGCGGCGACAGCAGCAACTTCTACGGTCTCGATGGCCGCGACTTCCGCAAGGGCCGCACCGATACCGCGACCATCGCCATCGAACACGATTTGAGCGATGCGCTGACCGTCAAGAACACCCTGCGCCACGGCAACAGCATGCAGGACTACATCCTGACCCAGCCGGATGACAGCAAGGGCAACGTCAACAACGGCAGCGTCTGGCGCCGGGCCAACACCCGCGTCAGCAACACCGAGACCACCACCAACCAGACCGACCTGTTTGGTGATGTCTACATCGCCGGCTTCAAGAACAGCTTCGCCACTGGTGTCGAGTTGAGCCGCGAAGAAAGCCAAAAATCTTCGTACAACGTCAACACCGACACCACCCCGGGCTCGCCAGGCAACGCCAGCACCAACTGCAGCCCGGCATTGATCGGCGCGCCAAGCGGCTACAACTGCACATCGTTGTCCAACCCGACCCCGAGCGATCCGTGGAACGGTGCCATCTCGCGTAACTATGCCGGCACCGACACCACCGGCAAAACCTACGCGCTCTACGTGTTCGATACCCTGACGTTGTCCGAGCAGTGGCTGGTGAACATGGGCCTGCGCTACGACCATTTCGACACCGACTACAAAACCTACAACGCTGCCGGCACCACCACCTCCAAGGGCGATGATGTCAGCGAGTTCGTCACCGGCCAGTTCGGTGTGGTCTACAAGCCGGCGGAAAACGGCAGCATCTATGCGTCCTACGCAACCTCGGCAACGCCACCGGGCGCTACCCTCGGCGAAGGCCAGGACGGCAACCCGCTGGGCGGCACCCCAGATCGCAACGGCAACTTGCTGAGCAGCGACATGGAGCCGGAAACCACCAAGAACTACGAAATCGGCACCAAGTGGGATCTGCTGAACGATCGCCTGTCGCTGACCGCCGATATCTTCCGCACCGAGAAAGAAAACGCTCGCGTGCAAACCAACACCACCACCTATGAAAACGTCGGCAAGACCCGCGTTCAAGGTTTCGAACTGTCGGCCACCGGCAAGCTCACCGACAAATGGCAGGTGTTCGCGGGTTACGCCTACATGGACAGCGAGCAAGTGGATGGCGGCGACTTGCCGGCTAACAAAGCCAACGATGGCAACGAACTGCCGAACACGCCGAAAAACAGCGCCAGCCTGTGGACCACTTACCAGGTCACGCCGAAGCTGACCATCGGCGGCGGCGCGTTCTATGTCGACGACGTGTTCGGTAGCGCAGCCAACACCACCATGGTCGATTCCTACGTTCGCTACGATGCGATGGCCGCCTACAAGCTGACCAAGAACATCGACCTGCAACTGAACGTGCAGAACCTGACCGACGAAACCTACTACGACAAGGCGTTCTCGACTCACTTCGCCAACCAGGCGGCGGGCCGTACTGCTTTGCTGAGCACCAACTTCCACTTCTGATGTAGAAGCGTGAAGGCCAGGCCCCGTTCATCCAGGTGAGCGGGGCTTTTGTGTGTAAAAAAGAATGTTTCTCGACAACCCACGGCATCATAATGCGCGCCGTGATGATTATTTTTGAACGAACAAGGCGAGCGACGTGTTGAAGAAAACCCTGTTCCAGTTGCACTGGTTTTTTGGCATCAGCGCCGGACTGGTCCTGGCCCTGATGGGCATCACCGGGGCGATGGTGTCGTTTCAGGATGAGATCCTGTACACGTTGAATCCTTCCGTGTTGCAGGTGCAAAAACGGGTCGCCGGTGTGCTGCCGCCCGCCGAACTGGTGGAAAAAATCGAAGCGGCCACGAGCCTGAAAGTCTCGATGCTGTCGGTGGACATCGACAGCGACATCGCCGCACGCGCCTTCTTCACTCCGCCTGCGGGTGAGCGTCGCGGCCCGATGCGCTTTTTCGACCCGTACACCGGCGAGCTGCTGGGCGACGCCAGCGGCCAGCAATTCTTCGGCCTGATGCTGCAACTGCATCGCTTCCTCGCCATGGGCGATACCGGTCGACAAATCACCGGCGCCTGCACCTTGATCCTGGTGTTCTTCTGCCTGTCCGGCCTCTACCTGCGCTGGCCGCGCCAATGGAAAAACTGGCGCGCCTGGCTGACCCTCGACTGGAAGAAAAAAGGTCGCAGCTTCAACTGGGATCTGCACTCGGTTGCGGGCACCTGGTGCCTGGTGTTTTACCTCTTGTCAGCGTTGACCGGGTTGTTCTGGTCCTACGAGTGGTACAGCAAGGGCCTGACCCAATTGCTCTCCGATTCGCCACAGAACGAACGCGTTCGCGCTCGCGGCCCGGCACCCAGTGGCCCGGCACCGGTCGCCGATTACTCAACGATGTGGAGCAGCATCTACAGCGCGGCAGGTCCTGGCCTGAGTTTCTACAACACCCGTATGCCGCCCGTGGCCGGACAACCGGCGACCGTTTTTTACCTGCTCAAAGATTCGCCCCACGACCGCGCGCTGAACCAGATCACCCTCGACCCGGTCACCGGCGTTATCAAGCGGCATGACCGCTACAGCGACAAGAGCTTCAAGGCGCAATTGCTGACCAGTATCTACGCGTTGCACACCGGCAGTTATTTTGGCATCGGCGGGCGGATCATCCTGACCATCACCGCGTTGACCATGCCGCTGTTCTTCATCACCGGATGGATGCTGTACCTGGATCGCCGACGCAAAAAACGCCAGATCAAGGACGCGCGCAAAGGCCTGGTTCAACCGGGCAGCGACGCGCCGGCATGGCTGATCGGCTTCGCCAGTCAGAGCGGCTTTGCTGAGCAACTGGCGTGGCAGACGGCCGGCCAATTGCAGGCTGCCGGCCTGCCGGTGAAAGTGCAGCCGCTGGCGAATGTGAGTGAGCAGGACCTGCGTGATTCAGACAACGCATTGTTCGTGGTCAGCACCTTCGGCGATGGCGAAGCGCCGGACAGCGCCCGCGGTTTCGAACGCAAGGTACTGGGCCGCAGCTTGAGCCTGGAAAGCCTGAACTATGCAGTACTCGGCCTCGGTGACCGCCAATACCAACACTTCTGTGGTTTTGCCCGGCGCCTGCACAACTGGCTCGGCGAACACGGCGGCAAGACCTTGTTCGCCCCGGTGGAAGTCGACAGCGGCGATCCTTACGCCCTGCGTCACTGGCAACAGCAGCTCGGCCTGTTGACCGGCCAGGCGCCTGTCGATACATGGCAAGCGCCGAGCTACGACAACTGGACCCTGACCCGCCGCGAATTGCTCAACCCTGACAGCAGCGGTTCGCCTGTTTATCTGCTCGGCCTTACAGCGCCAACCACCAGCAGTTGGCTGGCCGGTGACCTGGTGGAAGTGCTGCCGCGCAACTGTCCGTGGGCGATCGAACACTTCCTCGATGGCCTGGGGATCGACGGTCGGGCCACGATTGAGCACGACGGTCTGACGCAACCGCTGGAGCAAGCCCTCGCCAGCCGCCAACTGCCGCAGAACCGCAGTCATCTGGTCGGCCTGCACGCGCAAGCCCTGCTGGACGCCCTCGTGCCGTTGGCCATGCGCGAATACTCCATCGCCTCGATTGCCGCCGACGGCATTCTGGAATTGATCGTGCGCCAGGAACTGCACCCCGATGGCAGCCTCGGCGTCGGCTCTGGCTGGTTAACCGAACACGCTCCCGTGGGCGGCAGCATCAGCCTGCGGGTACGCCGCAACAGTGGTTTCCATCTGCCGAACGAGCCGGTGCCGATGATTCTGCTCGGCAACGGCACCGGGTTGGCCGGATTGCGCAGCTTGCTCAAGGCGCGGATTGCCGATGGCCAAACACGTCAATGGCTGCTGTTCGGCGAGCGTAATCGTGAACACGATTACCTGTGCCGCGATGAGCTGGAAGAGTGGTTGATTTCCGGTGACTTGCAGCGTCTGGACCTGGCGTTCTCGCGCGATCAAGCCGAGAAAATCTACGTGCAGGATCGCCTGCGCGAATCGGCCGGCGAACTGAAGAAATGGCTGGCGGATGGTGCCGTGATCTACATCTGCGGCAGCTTGCAGGGGATGGCGTCCGGGGTTGATCAAGTGCTCAACGATGTATTGGGCGAAGCCGAAGTGCAGCGCCTGATCGAACAGGGCCGCTACCGCCGCGACGTTTACTGATAACACCGCGCCTCCCCTGTAGGAGCTGCCGAAGGCTGCGAT
>NZ_JBSVXD010000253.1:0-6647 GCF_054070755.1 Pseudomonas sp. SDO5591_S426
AGTTTGTGGTGAATATCAAATTTATGTTCACACACTTCACCTGTGGGAGCTGGCTTGCCAGCGATGGGGCCCTAAAGGTCATCCATTTTTTTTGAACAAAAATGAAACCGGTTTCAGAGGTAGAAAAACCATGAACAAACCCGCCGTCTCCATCAGCCTGTCCAGCTACGGCGCCGACCTGGTACGCCAACGCGGTCAGGGCAGTTTCATCGCAGTACTGGCCGCCGCCGGCGCCACGCGCATCGAATGGCGTGAAGAGCTGCTGACCTTTGAGAACCCCGCACACCTGGCTGACGCGACTCAGGCCGAAGGTCTGGAAAGCGTGTATTCCTCGCCGATGGAATTGTGGCTTGCCGGTCAATCCAAACCCAATCCCGAACTGACCACCGCGCTGCAACGCGCCCAGGCGTTCGGCGCCAAGTGGCTGAAAGTCTCATTGGGTTACTTCACCGACAACAGCGACCTGCAAACCCTTGCCCGAATGCTTGGCGATAGCGCGGTGCAGTTGCTGGTGGAAAACGACCAGACTTTGCACGGTGGCCGCATCGAACCCTTCCAGCGTTTCTTCGCAGAAGTCGAGCAACACAATCTGCCGATCAAAATGACCTTCGATATCGGCAACTGGCATTGGCAGGATCAGTCCGCCGCCAGCGCCGCGCGGTTACTAGGTCGTCACGTCGGTTACGTGCACTGCAAAGCGGTCACGCGCCGCACCGACGGCAAACTCGTCGCCATCCCGCCCGCCGCCAGTGATTTGCAGGAATGGGAACACCTGCTGCGGCACATGGCCCAAGGCGTTATGCGGGCAGCGGAATATCCGCTGCAAGGTGATGACCTGGTGCAACTGACCACCGAACACGTTGCCGCCCTCGCCCACCTCGGCCAATCGCAATTGGAGAGCGCTCATGTCTGAAATCGATATCCTGTCGTTCGGCGAAACCATGGCGATGTTCGTTGCCGAGCAGTCTGGCGAACTGGCCAGCGTCGGCGCTTTCCACAAACGCATTGCCGGCGCTGACAGCAATGTCGCCATTGGCTTGTCGCGACTGGGTTTCAAGGTGGCGTGGCTAAGCCGCGTCGGTGCCGACTCTCTGGGCCGCTTCGTGATCGACACGCTGGAGAAGGAAGGTATGGATTGCCGGCACGTCGACATCGACCCCGCGCACCCCACGGGCTTTCAGCTCAAATCGCGCACTGACGATGGCAGCGATCCTGTCGTCGAATACTTCCGTCGCGGCTCAGCGGCCAGTCACTTGTCGCCGCACTCGATCGTTCCCGACTTGCTCAAGGCTCGGCACCTGCACGCAACCGGCATTCCACCGGCGTTGTCGGAAACGGCGCGGCAGATGTCGTTCGAATTGATGACGCGCATGCGCGAAGCCGGGCGCAGCGTGTCCTTTGACCCCAATCTGCGCCCGAGCCTGTGGGCCAGCGAGCAACAGATGATCACCGAGATCAACCGCCTCGCCGCCCTCGCCCATTGGGTGCTGCCGGGGTTGAGTGAAGGTCGCTTGCTGACCGGTTTCGAAGACCCGGCCGACATCGCCGCGTTCTACCTCGATCAGGGCGCTGAAGCCGTGGCGATCAAGCTTGGGCCGCACGGTGCCTACTACCGCACGCATCTGGATGCCGGTTTTGTCGCTGGCGTGCCGGTGGAAACAGTGGTGGATACGGTCGGTGCCGGTGATGGATTTGCCGTCGGCATGATCAGCGCGCTGCTGGAAAACCACAGCTTTGCCGACGCCGTGAAACGGGCCAACTGGATTGGCAGTCGTGCGGTGCAGAGTCGCGGGGACATGGAGGGGTTGCCTACCCGGTCCGAAATGTCCGTTGAGTTTGAGGCCGCCAATCGCGAGCAAGCTTTGCTCCTACAAGGAAACGCGATGCTCCTGTAGGAGCATTGGCTTGCCCGCGATGAGGCCAGCACCGTCAATGAAGATCCAAACACCTGCTGCAACAAAAACAACAAGCTCAGGAGCACCACCCATGAAAACCGCAACGCTCGCCACCCGCCGCTGGTGGTACATCATGCCCATCGTGTTCATCACCTACAGCCTGGCGTATCTGGATCGCGCCAACTACGGGTTCGCCGCCGCCTCCGGGATGGCCGCCGACCTGATGATCACGCCGGGCCTGTCGTCGATGCTCGGTGCGCTGTTCTTCCTCGGTTACTTTTTCTTCCAGGTGCCGGGGGCGATTTACGCGCAGAAACACAGCGTGAAGAAGCTGATTTTCGTCAGCCTGATCCTCTGGGGTAGCCTCGCGACGTTGACCGGGATTGTCTCCAACGCTTACTGGCTGATCGTCATCCGCTTCATGCTCGGCGTGGTCGAAGCCGCGGTGATGCCGGCGATGCTGATCTACCTGTGCCACTGGTTCACCCGTGCCGAACGCTCGCGGGCCAACACCTTCCTGATCCTCGGCAACCCGGTGACCATGCTGTGGATGTCGGTGGTCTCGGGCTATCTGGTGCAGCACTACAGCTGGCGCTGGATGTTCATCATCGAAGGTTTGCCGGCGGTGCTCTGGGCATTCATCTGGTGGCGTCTGGCCGATGATCGTCCGTCCCAGGCCAAGTGGCTCAGCGACCAGGAAAAGCAGGACCTGGAAAGCGCCTTGGCCGCAGAACAGGTCGGCATCAAAGCGGTGAAAAACTACGCCGAAGCGTTCCGCTCACCAAAAGTAATCATCCTGGCCTTGCAGTTTTTCTGCTGGAGCATCGGTGTCTACGGCTTCGTGCTGTGGCTGCCGTCGATCCTCAAGGCCGGTGCGCAAATGGACATGGTCGAGGCCGGTTGGTTGTCGGCGCTGCCTTATCTCGCGGCGGTGATCGGCATGCTGTTGGTGTCCTGGGGCTCCGACAAACTGCAAAAGCGCAAACGCTTCGTCTGGCCACCGCTGCTGATCGCTTCGTTCGCCTTCTACGGTTCCTACGCGTTGGGTGCCGAACATTTCTGGTGGTCCTACACATTGCTGGTGATTGCCGGCGCCTGCATGTACGCACCGTACGGGCCGTTCTTCGCGATCATCCCGGAAATCCTTCCGGCCAACGTCGCGGGAGGCGCCATGGCGTTGATCAACAGCATGGGTGCGCTCGGTTCGTTTGGCGGCTCCTATCTGGTCGGCTACCTGAACAGTTCCACCGGTTCGCCCGGCGCGTCGTACTTGTTGATGAGTGGCGCGCTGATGCTGTCGGTGGTGCTCACGGTATTCCTCAAGCCCGGTGCCAGCGACCGGGAGCGGCCCACGGTAGCGCGTCCCCTCACAGCTCATTCCTGAATTGAAGTTGAGATCATGAAGATGAAAAAGCAGGTCGTCCTGTACAAGAAACTCTCGCCGCTGCTCATGGCTCGCTTGCATGAGCACACCGACGTGACACTGATCGACAGCCTCGATGCCGAAGGCCTCGGCAAACTGCGCGACGCCCTGCCCCGTGCCCACGGCTTGCTCGGCGCCAGCCTGAAACTCGATGCCGAACTGCTCGATCTGGCGCCCAACCTTGAAGCCATCGCCAGCGTCTCGGTGGGCGTCGACAACTACGACATCGACTACCTGACCAAGCGGCGCATCCTGCTCAGCAACACGCCGGACGTGCTCACCGAAACCACCGCCGACACCGGCTTCGCGCTGATCCTGGCCACGGCCCGGCGTGTGGTGGAACTGGCGAACATGATTCGCGAAGGCAAGTGGACCCGTAACATCGGCCCCGCGCATTTCGGCAGCGATGTGCACGGCAAGACCCTGGGCATCATCGGCATGGGCCGCATCGGCGAAGCCTTGGCCCAGCGCGGGCATTTCGGTTTCGGCATGCCGGTGATCTATCACAGCCACTCGCCGAAACCGGCGGTTGAGCAACGGTTCAACGCGCAATACCGCAGCCTCACCGAGCTGTTGCAGCAGTCGGATTTCATTTGCCTGACGTTGCCGCTAACCGCTGAAACCGAAGGGCTGATTGGCGCCGAGGAATTTGCATTGATGCGCCCGGAAAGCATCTTCATCAACATTTCCCGAGGCAAAGTGATCGATGAAGCGGCGCTGATCGAAGCCTTGCGTACGGGGCAGATTCGCGCGGCAGGGCTGGATGTGTTTGAGCGTGAGCCTCTGAATCTTGATTCGCCGTTGTTGCAGCTGGACAACGTGGTGGCGACGCCGCACATAGGGTCAGCGACCCATGAAACGCGGGAGGCGATGGCCAAGTGTGCGGTGGATAATCTGTTGGCGGCTCTGGCGGGTGAGCGGCCGGCTAATCTGGTCAATGGGCAGGCGTGGAAGGCCTGAGAATTTCTGCGCCTGTCAGGCAGCCATCGCGGGCAAGCCCGCTCCCACAGTGATCGGTGTTGAACACAACATTTGTGTAGACCACGTAACTTGTGGGAGCAACTGTCTGCACCATGCCATTTGTCAGCGCCACTTGGTGCCGTCGCGTAGCATGGCATTCAGTCTGATCAGCAGTATCCGCATGCAGGCGATGAGCGCGACTTTCGCGCTCATCGCCTCGTTCCCGAAGACCGTCGTAACGTGCCTTGAAATCAGGCTGATGACGGATTACCACCCAGCAGGCCATGTACAACGCTCGTCTAACACGGGCTCTAGGCGTTGGAGTGCACGGAAGTGGCAAAGCAAGCAAAACAATCATCGCCTTGCGCGACAACCGTAACTGAGCCAAAACAACGTTTCAGGATCGGTAACTTTTAAGGCAAAGCCGATCGCTGGATATCAACACAACTCAACTTCCCTTCAATCGGCTCAGATGTGTCTATTTTTTTTCTAACCAGCATCACCCCTCTGGTTACTATCTCTGTTTCAGCCGCACTTTTAAGACTTGGAATCGACAGCCACCCGGTCGAAACTGGGTTAATGTATGTTTTCAGCTCGAAGTACCATTTATGTGTTGTCCCAGCACAACGTTCTGACTCAAGTTTAAAAATAGTGGCCGACGGCGCATTTTCAAGGCGAAAATAAGTCATCTGATCATTCACACAGCCATGTGAGTCCGAGCGAAAATCCACTCTTGAAGTTTCAAGCGGAAGTCCACACGAGCTTCCTGAGCCGTCGGGATTTTCAGCAAACTTAATCATCGGTGTCGCCAAACTCTCCGCCCCCACGCCTTGCGCTTCAAGCAGACCCACGGCAAACGACAACCCCAATACAAACACTCTAAAAAAACTCATCTCGTAACTCCTAAACTGAGCGAAATAAATGATCAGAGATCGCTCGTCAGTTTTTACGCCTTACTTATCAATCTGCCTACTATCAGAACTGATAGGTTACGCCGCGATATTCGGCTGCTATTGTTTGTGATGGATATCCATATAGTCACTTTCAAGCCCGGCGCACTTCTAAAAGATCCATTGCGCACAGAGAAATCCTGCGACACGCATCCGCCAGTTTTGCCCGATCCACCACCAGACCGATGCGGATATGCCCCGCCGCACTCGGCCCGAACGCCTCACCGGCCAACACTGACACGCCATAGTCTTCCAGCAACCGCTCAGCAAAATGCTGGGCCGACAACCCGGTGGGGCGCACGTCGACCATCACGAACATGCCGCCGTCGGGGCGAATCGCGCGGATGCCCGGGTAATGATTCAGGCTGGCGCACACCAGGTCGCGGCGCAGGCGATATTCTTCACGCATCATCGCCACTTCGGGCAGGTTTTCATCGAGGGCCAATTGCGCGGCGTTCTGGATGAAATCCGGAATGCCGAACAACATGCACAGCGACAAATTCACCAAGTGTTCACACAAGGGTTTCGGCCCGATTACCCAGCCCACCCGCCAGCCGCTCATGGCGTGGGATTTGGACAGGCTGTTGATGGTCGCGGTGCGTTCGGCCATGCCCGGCAAGCTCGCCGGGCTGATGTGCTCGCCCTCGAACAGCAGCTCGCTGTAGACCTCGTCGCTGATCAGCCACAGGTCATGACGAATGCACAACGCGGCCAACGCCTTCCATGTCGTCAGTGGCAGGCTGGCCCCGGAAGGGTTGTTCGGGCTGTTGAGCAACAGGGCGCGAGTCTTCGGCGTGATCAGTGCCGCGACATCCGCAGGATCAACCCGAAAACCATTCTGCGAGCGCACCGGCACCGGCACCACTTTCGCCCCGCAGGCGCCGAACACGCCTTCGTAGGTGACGTACATCGGTTCGGCAACCAGCACTTCGTCGCCCGGGTCGAGCAGGCATTGCACCACCGAATACACCGCGCACTGCGCGCCGGGGAAGACGATCACATGCTCGGCATCCACCACTTGCCCGCTGCGTTGGTGATGGCGTCGGGCGATGCTGCCGCGCAAGCCCTGGCTGCCACGCACCGCCGGGTAGTGCGTGTCGCCGGCCAGCAAACTATCAATGGCCGCGTGGACGATGGGTATTGGCGTGTCGAAATCCGGGTCGCCAATCGACAGCAGCAGGACATCGACACCCTGCTCGCGCAACTCAAGCGCTCGATCGTGAATCTGCCAGGCCGCCGCTCCGTCACCGGCGATTCGTTGGGTCAAGGCTGAGTAGCGCATACGGTTCTCCTGTCGCGCGTGTTCCATGCCTCAACCCTATCTCAAATCGCCAAACGCGCCACCCCGCAAACCCTTGTTTAATAGCGTTTAAGGATACTTCCTGCAAGCTACAAGACCTTGCGCCGTTGCCTACGGGT
>NZ_JBSVXD010000254.1:0-6636 GCF_054070755.1 Pseudomonas sp. SDO5591_S426
ATCAAAAGATCGCAGCCTTCGGCAGCTCCTACACAGAAGCACACGTCAGCGGCCCATCTGTCAGCCAATTTGGCCGGAATGCGCGCTGTACAGCCTTCGCCGGCTGGTTAAGATCCCTTCATCCTTTTTCTGCTCCTGAGGTTTTCATGCGCTTCTCCGATCTGCTCGACGCCGTCCGCCGCCAGCCGCTGGAGTTGTCTATCCCGGCCTCCTGGGCGCAGGGCCGCGCCAGTTTCGGTGGTTTGGTGGCCGCTTTGCAGTACGAAGCCATGCGCGCAAAAGTCCCGGCGGATCGGCCAGTGCGTTCACTGGCGATCACTTTCGTAGGACCTGTCGAGCCGGAAGTGCCGGTCAGTTTTGAAGTCGATGTGTTGCGCGAAGGCAAAGCCGTCAGCCAGGTGCTGGGGCGCGCGATGCAGAAGGGGCAGGTGGTGACGTTGATCCAGGGCAGCTTCGGTGCCTCGCGTCCCTCCGAAGTGGCGGTGAAATCAGAGCCCGCGCCCGAGATGAAGCATTGGGACGACTGTCAGGAACTGCCGTTTATCGAGGGCGTCATCCCGGAATTCATGCGGCACCTGGCGATGCGCTGGAGTGTCGGCGGCTTGCCGTTCTCCGGCAGCACATCTCGCCAGATGGGTGGCTGGGTACGCTTGCGCGGTGATGTGAAGGAAGAGGCGGTCAGCGAGGCGCACATCCTCGCGCTGGTAGACGCCTGGCCTCCGGCCGTAATGCCGTTCCTGAATAAACCGGCCATGGGCAGCACGCTGACCTGGACCATCGAGTTCGTGCAGCCGTTGCTGGAATTGAGCACGCTGGACTGGTGCAAATACCTTGTGGAAACCGAGCACGCCGCCGACGGCTACGGCCACGCTGCGGCCAAGATGTGGGACGCTGAAGGTCGATTGATTGCCATGAGCCGGCAAACAGTGACGGTGTTCGCCTGATCAATGACGGCGGTGGCGCTCACGCCAGGCGCGCCACCAGCCGCCACTGAGGAAAAACCTTGGGAAGGTCAGAAACTGCTCGACCAGCAGGCGCGAGACCGCGTCTTTACGATCGCTGAACGGCTCGGAGGCTTCAGCCTCCATGCTGTGACCATGGCGCTGCAAACCGAGCGCGGCGATCACGCCGATGATGCCGATGGCGAAGTTCGCCAGATTCAGGCCGAACACCCCGGACACAATCAGCAAAAACGCCACGATGAACAGCGGCACGGCAATCAGGTGCAACACCAGATTGGTCGGGTGCTGGTGATTGTTCGGGTAGGCACGCCATTGCCAGGCGGGAAGGTTGGGGTGACGTTTGCCCATGATGCTGATCCTCAAGTCCATGTTGAACACATGCTTGAAGAATAGGCCCGCTAAATGCAGGCGGCGAATCGAGCTTGGCTATCGAAGTGATAGGTGCCATGGGCAATCTTGATGCTGGCGTCGCTCGCTAAGGCTGACTCAAGGCAATCTCGATCAATCGATGCAACTCCTCGGCCTCCAGCGGCGCCTCGGAAAACAGAATGCGAAACACGATAGGGGCCGCGACCAGGTTGATCAGCCGATCGACACCAGGCTTCGGCTGATCCGGATAACGATCGAGAATGACCTGCAACTGCCCGCCAATGATCGTCGCGCAATAGCTCGGCTTGAGGCTCGATTGCACGTCGCGCAGCATGTTGCGACCGGGCGCGGAGCTCATTTCGTCCAGGTATTGATCCGCCCAGGCGCGCACATCGCCATGCAGGCTGCCGGTGTTGGCCGATTCGGTTTCCGGTTGCATGCGCGCGAGCGCAACGTCCGCGAGCAACGCCGACAAATCACCCCAACGCCGATAAATGGTCGAGGGCGTAACGCCGGCGCGCGCAGCGATCTGCGGCACCGTCACGCTGGCGCGGTCCTGCTCTTCGAGGAGTTCGCGCACGGCGGTATGAATCGATTCTTGTACCCGGGCACTGCGGCCACCGGGACGTAAAGTGGGAGCGGTCATCACTTAGTTCCTGTCTCGCGCCGGGATCTGTGTCGACAGAACGCCGGTTCTGAAAAGCAATGCATCGGACCTTAACACAAAGAATTTGCTTTAAGCGCAATCCGGTAGCACACTCCGCAAAAGCAAAAAATTAGCTTTTGCGGAGATTTCCATGTCCAGTTCCCATTCAAACCGTGCAGGCCTGTGGTTCCTGGCAATCACCTTGCTCAGTTTTCTGGCGGCTTCCACTGCGCCGACGCCGTTGTATCAATTGTATCAAGAGCAACTGCAATTCTCGTCTGCCGTGCTGACCCTGATTTTCGGCGTGTACGCCCTCAGCCTGCTGGCGGCGCTGTTGACGGTCGGTTCGCTCTCGGACTTTCTTGGACGCAAACCGGTGATCTTCACGGCAGTGATGCTCAATGCCGTGGCGATGCTGTTGTTCATCTACGCCGACAGCGTCACTTGGCTGATCAGCGCCCGAGTACTGCAAGGCTTCGCCACCGGCATGGCGACCGCTGTGCTGAGTGCAACGCTGCTGGACACCGATCGCCAGCAAGGGCCGTTGATCAACAGCGTGGCCCCGTTGATGGGCATGGCGTTGGGCGGATTGGGATGCGGTTTGCTGGCGCAGTTTGCGCCGGCGCCGTTGCACTTGACCTATTGGCTACTGCTGGCCTTGTTCGCGATGCAGGCCGTGTACGTCTGGCGTTTGCCGGAGAGTGTCTCGTCACAACCCGGTGCCTGGGCCTCGTTGCGGCCAACACTGCATGTACCGGTTCAGGCGCGTTCTACTTTGTGGCGAGTGCTGCCGCTTAACACTGCGACCTGGGCGCTCGGCGGTTTTTACGCTTCCCTGGCGCCATCCCTGGTGCGCACGGCGACTGGCTCGACGTCGAACCTGATCGGCGGCGCGACTGTCGCCGCACTGACTTTGACGGGCGCGTTGATGATCTACACGTTGCGCAATCGTGCCGCCGCCAGATCATTGCAGTTGGGAGCCAGCCTGCTGCCGATCGGCCTGATCCTGATTTTGCTGGGTGTGCACAACGCGAGCCTGTCGCTGTTTTTCCTTGGCACCCTCATCGCCGGGTGTGGCTTTGGCGCCGGTTTCCTCGGCGCCGTGCGCAGTCTGGTGCCACTGGCCTTGCCCCATGAACGGGCCGGATTGATGTCGGCGTATTACGTGCTCAGTTATCTGGCGTTCTGCCTGCCGTCGCTGCTGGCCGGCAATCTCACGCACATCTTTGGGCTGGTCACCACCACCGATGGTTATGGTGCGGTGTTGATCATCCTGTCGCTCAGCGCCTTGATCGCGTTGATGCGCCAGCGCTCGGTCAGCGCTTGCAGCGCTTCCGGACAGCCATAAAAGCGGGTTGCTGTTTGTATCTGCAAAATAGATAACAGTTAGAGATATTACCCGTTATATAGATATTCGATCCGGATCTATGATGGGCTCCACCTCACGAGAGGACAGGAGTTCGCCATGACATGCCCCAACATCGCCAAGCCCGGAATCAAACCTTTCAGCCACCTGCAGCATCCGCGCGAGGTGATTCGCCAGTTCACTCCGAACTGGTTTGCCGCCACCATGGGCACCGGCGTGCTGGCCTTGGCGCTGGCGCAATTGCCCATCGGCAATTCCGTTTTGCACGGCATTGCCGAAGTCCTTTGGCTGTTCAACATCTTTCTGTTTCTGTTGTTCACGGCACTGTACGCGGCGCGTTGGCTGCTGTTTTTTGATGAGGCGCGGCGGATTTTCGGCCACTCCACGGTTTCGATGTTTTTCGGCACCATTCCCATGGGCCTCGCGACCATCATCAACGGCATTCTGCTGTTCGGTTTGCCGCGCTGGGGCGAAGGCGTGATTCAACTGGCCGAGGTGCTGTGGTGGCTGGATGTGGCGATGTCGCTGGCGTGCGGGGTGCTGATTCCTTACATGATGTTCACTCGCCAGGAACACAGCATCGATCAAATGACTGCCGTGTGGTTGTTGCCTGTGGTGGCGGCAGAAGTGGCGGCCGCCAGCGGTGGCTTGCTGGCGCCACACCTGGTCGATGCTCACTCGCAACTGGTGGTGCTGGTGACCAGCTACGTGCTCTGGGCATTTTCCCTACCGGTGGCGTTCAGCATTCTGACAATTCTGCTGCTGCGCATGGCGCTGCACAAATTGCCCCACGAAAACATGGCCGCTTCCAGTTGGCTGGCATTGGGGCCGATCGGCACCGGTGCGCTGGGCATGTTGCTGTTGGGCGCCGACGCTCCGGCGATCTTCGCCGCGAATGGCATGGCAGGCATCGGTGAAATTGCGGCCGGGTTGGGTCTGGTCGCCGGTATCACCCTGTGGGGCTTCGGCTTGTGGTGGATGCTGATGGCGGTGCTGATCACCCTGCGTTATCTGCGCGCCGGCATACCTTTCAACCTTGGCTGGTGGGGCTTCACCTTTCCGTTGGGCGTCTATTCCCTGGCAACGCTGAAATTGGCCAGTACCTTGAACCTGACATTTTTTGCTGTCTTCGGCTGCCTGCTGGTGGCATTGCTGGCGGTGATGTGGCTGATCGTCGGCAAGCGCACGCTGCAAGGCGCATGGCGGGGTGAGTTGTTTGTGTCGCCATGCATCGCAGGTTTGAAGAAATAACCTGCGAAGTTTAGGTAATGTGTGGCCTGGATCGATGATCGACATTCCAATCAAAGAACCCAGGCCACTCTTTACCCAACATCAGGGACACATGGACGATGAGTCACCCCTCACAATTCACCTTGCTGCGCACCCGGCGTTTCCTGCCGTTCTTCGTGACCCAGTCCCTCGGGGCGTTCAACGACAACATCTTCAAGCAGTCGTTGATCCTCGCCATTTTGTACAAGCTCACCATCGAAGGTGACCGGTCGATCTGGGTCAACCTGTGTGCGCTACTGTTCATCCTGCCGTTCTTTCTGTTCTCGGCGCTGGCCGGGCAGTTCGGGGAAAAATTTGCCAAGGACGCCTTGATCCGTCTGATCAAACTCGGGGAAATCGTCATCATGGCGGTCGGCGCGGTCGGCTTCATGTTCGATCACCTGTCGCTGATGCTGTTGGCGCTGTTCGCCATGGGCACGCATTCGGCGCTGTTCGGTCCGGTGAAGTATTCGATCCTGCCGCAAGCGCTGCGTGAAGATGAGCTGGTCGGTGGCAACGGTCTGGTGGAAATGGGCACCTTCCTGGCGATTCTGGCCGGGACCATCGGTGCCGGGATCATGATGTCGTCCAGTCATTACGCGCCCGTGGTTTCTACCGCGATCATCGGCATCGCCGTGCTCGGTTACCTGGCCAGTCGCAGCATTCCGCGGGCAGCGGCGGCGACGCCGGAAATGCGCCTGAACTGGAATATTTTCAGCCAGTCGTGGGCCACGCTTAAGCTGGGCCTGGGGCAGACTCCAGCGGTATCGCGCTCGATTGTCGGCAACTCATGGTTCTGGTTTGTCGGGGCGATTTATCTGACGCAGATCCCGGCGTATGCCAAGGAATGGATGCACGGCGACGAGACCGTGGTGACGCTGATTCTCACGGTGTTCTCGGTCGGTATCGCCGTGGGGTCGATGCTCTGCGAAAAACTTTCCGGGCGCAAAGTCGAAATCGGCCTGGTGCCCTTTGGTTCGTTCGGCCTGACCGTGTTCGGTTTGCTGCTGTGGTGGCATTCCGGCGGAATTCCGGACAGCGTTGCGGGGCATGGCTGGATCGAAATTCTCGGCTTCGGCCACACCTGGCTGGTGTTGCTCGACATCCTCGGACTCGGCGTGTTCGGTGGTTTCTACATCGTTCCGTTGTATGCACTGATCCAGTCACGCACTGCCGAGAACGAGCGTGCGCGGGTTATTGCCGCCAACAACATTCTCAATGCGTTGTTCATGGTGGTGTCGGCGATTGTCTCGATCATCCTGCTGAGCATGGCCAAGCTGTCGATCCCGCAGTTGTTCCTGGTGGTGTCGTTGCTCAACATCGGCGTCAACGCCTACATCTTCAAAATTGTCCCCGAGTTCACCATGCGTTTCATGATCTGGCTGCTCAGCCATTCCATGTACCGCGTGCAGCATCGCAATCTTGAATTGATACCGGACGAAGGCGCCGCGTTGCTGGTGTGCAACCACGTTTCGTTCGTCGATGCCTTGCTGATTGGCGGTGCGGTACGTAGGCCGATTCGCTTTGTCATGTACTACAAAATCTACAACCTGCCGGTGCTGAACTTTATCTTCCGTACGGCGGGGACGATTCCGATTGCGGGACGTCACGAAGACATCCAGATCTACGAAAAGGCCTTCACGCGCATTGCCCGGTATCTGAAGGACGGCGAACTGGTGTGCATTTTCCCCGAGGGCAAGTTGACGGCTGATGGCGAAATCAATGAGTTCAAGGGCGGGCTGACGCGGATTCTTGAAGAGACACCGGTGCCGGTGATTCCATTGGCTTTGCAGGGGTTGTGGGGGAGTTTCTTCAGCCGTGATCCAGGCAAAGGGTTGTTTCGCCGGTTGTGGTCGCGGGTGACGTTGGTGGCTGGGCCGGCTGTTGAAGCGGCTGAGCCTGCGGAGTTGCAGCGCGTGGTGGGAGAATTGCGGGGCACCGTTAGATAGTTGGTGTCTGTGCCGGCCCTATCGCGGGCAAGCCCGCTCCCACAGTGTTCTAGGTCGTTCACAATATCGGCACAC
>NZ_JBSVXD010000255.1:0-6632 GCF_054070755.1 Pseudomonas sp. SDO5591_S426
GCGGCGAAGCCGCACACATCGAGAGGAGGTTGAAGCGAAGCCAACCGGAGGCGATACCCCCGGATGAATGCCGGAGCGAAGGAACCCCGAGCCTCAGCGAGGGGCCGTACGTAAGGGCGAAACCCTAGGTGGCCGTTACCGCAGGAACGGATATGTACACCATCCAAAACCAGCGAACGGCCAAGCCATGATCAGGTACGCATCCCCCGCCCACTCACCAACAACCGCGCACACCCCAAATACAAAACCACCGTCGCCACCACCATAAAGGCAATCGCCACACTGATCCGGATATCCGAAACCCCAAGAATGCCGTAACGGAAGGCGTTAACCATATGCAACACAGGGTTGGCCAACGACACAGTCTGCCAGAACGGCGGCAGCAAAGTGATCGAATAAAACACCCCGCCCAGATACGTCAACGGCGTCAGCACAAACGTCGGGATGATCGAAATGTCATCGAAGTTGCGCGCAAACACAGCGTTGATGAAGCCCAGCAACGAGAAGATCGTCGCCGTCAGCACCACCACCAGAATGGTCACGCCCAGGTGATGCACCTGCAAATCGGTGAAGAACAGCGACAGCAGCGTCACGATGACCCCGACCATCAAACCGCGCAGCACGCCGCCAAGGGTGTAGCCGATCAGGATGGTGTGCGGCGAAACCGGCGACACCATCAGTTCTTCGATCGAACGCTGGAACTTGCTGCCAAAGAAACTCGACACCACGTTGCCGTAGGAGTTGGTGATCACCGACATCATGATCAGCCCCGGCACGATGTACTCCATGTAGGTGAAACCACCCATATCGCCGATCTGCCGGCCGATCAGGTTACCGAAGATCACGAAGTACAGAACCATGGTGATGGCCGGTGGCAGCAGGGTCTGCGGCCAGATCCGGGTAAAGCGCCGGACTTCACGGTAAACGATGGTATTGAGGGCAACGAGGTTGGGTTGCAGCTCGGAACTCATAACGCCACCTTCGCCAGATTTTTCTCCACCAGGGACACGAACAGCTCCTCAAGGCGATTGGTTTTATTACGCAAGCTCAGCACTTCGATGTTCTGCTGGGCCAATTGGGTGAAAAGCGCGGTAATGCCCATGGACTTGTCGACCTGGACTTCCAGGGTGTGACCGTCGAGCATCCGGGATGGATAGCCGATCAACTGCGGCGGCGCACTCAGGCCGTTCTTCAAATCCAGCAGGAAAGTCTCGACATGCAACTGGCCGAGCAATTGTTTCATGCTGGTGTTTTCGACGATGGTGCCGTGGTCGATGATGCCGATGTTGCGGCACAACTGCTCAGCCTCTTCCAGATAGTGGGTGGTGAGGATGATGGTGATGCCTTTCTTGTTCAGCTCGGTGAGGAAGGTCCACATCGAGCGACGCAGTTCGATGTCCACACCCGCCGTCGGTTCGTCGAGGATCAACAGGCGTGGTTCGTGAACCAACGCACGGGCGATCATCAGTCGACGCTTCATGCCGCCGGACAGTGAGCGCGATGGCGTGTCACGCTTGTCCCACAGGCCGAGCTGGGTCAGGTATTGCTCGGCGCGCTCTTTGGCGACTTTCGGCGGGATACCGTAATAACCGGCCTGGGTCACGACGATGTCAAAGGTCTTTTCGAACTGGTTGAAATTGAATTCCTGCGGCACCACGCCGATGGAGCGCTTGAGCTGCGCAGGATTCTTGTCCAGGTCGTGACCGAAGATATTCACCGTGCCGCTGGTCTTGTTCACCAGGGTCGAGAGAATGCCGATGGTGGTGGATTTGCCGGCGCCGTTGGGGCCGAGCAAGGCGAAAAAGTCACCTTCGGCGACGTCCAGATCGATACCACTCAAGGCCTGGAAACCGTTGCCGTAGGTTTTGGTTAGCTGCCGGATGGACAGAGCGGAACTCATATCGGATTACGCACCAAGAAGGGAAGAAAGAAAGAAATAAGGGCGGGCGGCGAGCAATGCAACCGCGGCGCATGAACGCAATGGTGCTTGCCGCCGCCGCACAAGTACAGTCAAGTGTGTCGATAGTAGGTATTAAGTCAACGCGGTCATAACGGCCTTGCGATATGCCGGACGCTGCTGCAATCGTGCGTACCAGGCTTGCAGATGAGGCAGCGGCGCACGCTCGATCGGCATCTCGAACCAGGCATAAATGAAACTGCCGAGCGGAATGTCACCCATGCCGATCTCGTCACCGGACAGGTAGGGTTTGGTCGCCAACGCCTGATCGGCCATTGTCAGCAAGCCGTCGCACTCCTTGATCGCCGCCTTGATGGCGGGCCAGTCCTGCTGATCTGCCGGAGTACGCAACACACCCCAGAACACGGTGCGGAACGGGCCGGCGAAACTGGAAGTGGTCCAGTCCATCCATTTGTCAGCGGTGGCGCGCGCCTGTACACCCGCCGGATACCATGCGGTATCCGCCGCATGCTTGGCCAGCAGGTAACGGACGATGGCGTTGGATTCCCACAACACGAAACCGTCGTCTTCGATCACCGGCACGCGGCCATTGGGGTTCATGGCGCGGTACTCGGGCGTATCGACAACACCGAAGGCACCACCCGCGTCGATGGCTTCATAAGCCAGCCCCAACTCCTCGGCGGCCCACAACGGCTTTCTCACATTCGATGAATTTTTCCGACCCCAGATCTTCAGCATGACCGCCTCTCGATTGATGAATGCGCAGGCAGCATACGCCGGATCAGGCGCGACTCAAATCGCTCTGCATGTCCCCCAGCAGTGGCGACAGTTGTTCGCCGAACAGATGCGGGTAGCACTTTTCCAGGTGCTCGAAAAAGAACGCTTCAGGCACATCGGCAAACTGGCCGTGATCGATGAGGTACTCCATCAGTTTCTCGCCATCGCGGTTGAACGGGTGGAAGACGCTGTCGTTGATTCCGTCGAATTCCAGCGGCGCCACATTGAACAGTTCGCAGAGTTTCTGGTTGAACGCAGGGGTCGCCTTGACCCAGCGATCCTGCAGGTAGAACTCGGTGTAGCCGTGCATGGCGAACATGTCGCTCTTGAGCAGTTCGAGCAGGCGCGGCGTCGACAAATGATTACGCACATCCGCCAGGCCGATCCGCGCCGGGATGCCGCAATGCCGCGCGGCACCGGCGAGCAACGTGGCTTTGGGTACGCAGTAACTCTCCCCGGTGGCCAGCGCGTAACTGCCGCACAAGGTTTGCGGATCGCGACTGAAGGTGTACGGGTTGTAGCGCACCGCTTCGCGCACGGCGTAATAAAGACTGATCGCCTGCTCGATCGGGTCGCGACTGCTGCCACGGTGTTTTTCGGCGAACTCCACCACCGAGGGATGGTCACTATCGATGAAGCGGCCGGGGCTTAAGTACTCGTGCATGCGGGCGATCTCCTGGGGGAACCCCGAGTCTATCGAGAGGTTCAGCACAGAGATAACGACGTTTCGGCCAAATATGGACGCTTTGTCGCCCGTTCAATGAACGATTTCCCAGGCCCATTGCTAACCGGGCCTACAAAAATCATCCGGGGTTTCCCACGATTTCAATCACCTCGCTCTGACCACCCCGAATTACGGATGCCGTCTAAGCTCTGTGGGTTGGTTCGCCCTGGTTTCACGGAGGATTAAATATGCTGCTGTTGTGGATACTGGTTCTGGTTGTCGGGATAGCTTATTTAGCCCACCGTCGCATCGCGCCGCTGCCTGCCCTGGGCATCGTGGCTGTCTACCTGCTGGCAATGGGCGTCTTCAGTCACGCACCGGGCTGGCTGTTGCTGATTTTCTGGGTGCTGACCGCCGCTGTGGCGGCACCGCTGCTATTGCCTGATCTGCGTCGCAAGCTTTTCAGCGCGCCGATGTTCAACTGGTTCCAGAAAACCCTGCCGCCCATGTCGCAAACCGAACGCGACGCGATCGAAGCGGGCACTGTCTGGTGGGATGGCGAACTGTTCAGCGGGCGCCCGGACTGGAACAAACTGCTGTCCTACCCCAAAGCACAACTGAATGAAGAAGAGCAGGCCTTCATTGATGGCCCGACCGAAACCCTCTGCGGCATGGTCAGCGACTGGCAACTCGGTCAAACCATGGACTTGCCAGAGGACGCCTGGACGTACATCAAGGATCAGGGTTTCTTCGCCTTGATCATTCCCAAGGAATTTGGCGGCAAGGGCTTTTCGGCCTACGCCCACTCGCAAGTGGCGATGAAACTGGCGAGCCACAGCGGCGACCTCGCCTCCACCGTGATGGTCCCCAACTCCCTCGGCCCCGCCGAACTGCTGCTGCATTACGGCACCGATGAACAACGCAACCATTACCTGCCACGTCTGGCGCGCGGCGACGATATTCCGTGCTTCGCCCTCACCGGCCCACTGGCCGGCTCCGACGCTGGCGGCATGCCCGACACCGGCGTGATCTGCAAAGGTGAATGGGAAGGCCAGGAAACTCTCGGCCTGCGCCTGAACTGGGAAAAGCGCTACATCACCCTTGGCCCGGTGGCCACCCTCCTCGGCCTCGCGTTCAAGGCTTACGACCCGGACCATCTGCTGGGTGATAAAGAAGATCTGGGCATCAGCCTCGCGCTGATTCCAACCGATCTTCCCGGCGTGGAAATCGGCCGTCGTCATCTGCCGCTTGGCGCGGCGTTCATGAACGGCCCGAACTCCGGCAAAGACGTTTTCGTCCCGCTGGAATTTCTCATCGGCGGCCAGGAAATGCTCGGCAAGGGTTGGATGATGCTGATGAATTGCCTGTCGGTCGGGCGTTCGATTTCCCTGCCGGCAGTGGGCACCGGCATGGCCAAGTTCACCAGCCTCGTGACCGGCCAGTACGCGCAGATTCGCGAACAGTTCAACGTGCCGATTGCCGCGTTCGAAGGTATTCAGGAAGCGATGGCGCGCATCGGCGGCAATGCCTGGATGATGGATGCCGCGCGGATGCTGACCGCCAACGCGGTGGACCTCGGCGAAAAACCGTCGGTGCTGTCGGCGATTCTCAAGTACCACCTCACCGAACGTGGCCGCGAGTGCATCAGCCATGCGATGGACGTGCACGGCGGCAAGGCGATCATCGAGGGACCGAACAACTACCTCGCACGCAAATGGAGCGGTGCGCCGATTTTCATCACCGTGGAAGGTGCGAACATTCTCTCGCGCAACCTGATGATCTTCGGCCAGGGTGCGATTCGCTGCCATCCTTTCGTGCTCAAGGAAATGGCCCTTGCCACCCGTGAGGACAAGGATCAGGCGCTGGTCGAGTTCGACGGCCTGCTGCTCAGGCACATCGGGTTTGCCGTGGGTAACGCGGCCAGCACGCTGGTGCTGAATCTTGGTTTCGGCCATCTGGAACATACGCCGGGCGACAAGCTGAGCCAGGGTTATTTCCGTGCCCTCAACCGTCAGGCGGCTGCGTTCGCCTTGCTTGCCGACCTCAGCATGATGCTGCTGGGCGGCGAACTGAAACGCCGTGAACGCCTGTCGGCGCGCTTGGGTGATGTGCTGAGCAACATGTACCTGGCCAGTGCCGCGCTCAAGCGCTACAACGACCTCGACGCGCCGCAATACATGGAACCGCTGTTTACCTGGGCCATGGAGGAAAGCCTCGGCCAGGCCGAGCGGGCCATGGATGAACTGCTGAACAACTTCCCGAACAAAGTGCTGGCGTGTGTGTTGCGGCTGATCGTGTTCCCGTTCGGTCGTCGCCACAAAGGACCTTCCGACAAGCTGGGTGCACAAGTCGCTGCGGTCATCGGTCGGGCCGAGGGCGATCCGGCGCTGGAGGAAGTTCTGCTCGGTTGCTATCGCCCACAATCGGAGGAAGACCCGGTTGGCGCCTTGCAACATGCCTGCAACTTGTTGAGCGCCGCACAACCGCTACAGAAAAAACTGCATGTGGCGCTCAAGAGCGGTCAGGTCAAACCGGTCGCTGGCGAGCCTGTCATCGATGCCGCGCTGGAGGCTGGGGTGTTGCAACCCGTGGAAGCTCAAACCCTGCGCGAAGCCGAGGCGGCGCGGCGCAAGGTGATCGATGTCGATGACTTCGACAAAGAGGAACTGGCGATAGCACAAGGGAAGGTCCGCTGATCCACCCAAGCATGTAAAAACGGGCGCAGGAGCTTTATACTCCCGCGCCCGTTTTGCTCTTGAGGACTTATCTCGTGTCCAACATCGTTGCCGATCATCTCGTATTGCTCGACCACCTGCGCAGCATCCTGGTCGCCGTAGGTGAGGCCGAACAGGTTCCCGACGAAAGCCATGCCTTGTTCCTGGAGCGCTTCGACGAACTGCTTGCACTGCTGCCGGTCGATCCGATCGAAAGCCAGTACCTGGGCCAGGAAATTCTGTGCCAGGTGATCACCCGCTACCCGCAAATCGCCCACCTGGTCCCGCGCGACCTGCTGTGGTACTTCGCCGGTGACTGCTTGCACTACATGCCCGATGATGAAATCGACCTGTATCAGGCGCTGGAAGAACGTCGCTTCGAAGCCGAACAGAACGACGAACCGTTTGACTGGAATCAGGAAAAACAGCTGCTGGCGTTGTCGAACCAAGACAGCAAGCACTGATCTGAAAGATGTAATGAAAAAGGCCCGCATGGTGAACATGCGGGCCTTTTTTGTATTTCCGGGCAGATCAAAAGATCGCAGCCTTCGGCAGCTCC
>NZ_JBSVXD010000256.1:0-6558 GCF_054070755.1 Pseudomonas sp. SDO5591_S426
GCATCTCCAGCGCTCACATAATCCCTGTGGGAGCTGGCTTGCCAGCGATGGGGCCAGCACAGCCAATACAAATCTCTTAAACCACCGCCGCCCGACGCTGCACGAACCGGTCGACATACTCATCCGCCGGCGAGTGCAGGATCTCCCGTGGCGTGCCGACCTGGATCAGGCGGCCGTCCTTGAGGATCGCGATGCGGTTGCCGATGCGCACGGCCTCGTCGAGGTCGTGGGTGATGAAGACGATGGTTTTGTGCAGAGTCTTTTGCAGTTCCAGCAACTGGTCCTGCATCTCCGCGCGGATCAGCGGATCGAGGGCGCTGAACGCTTCGTCCATCAGGATGATGTCGGTGTCCGCCGCCAAGGCGCGAGCCAGGCCCACACGCTGACGCATGCCGCCAGAAAGCTGATGCGGGTATTTGTTTTCGTAGCCCTTGAGGCCCACGGTGTTGATCCAGTGCAGCGCACGTTCGCTGCACATGGCTTTGCTTTCGCCACGGACTTTCAGGCCGTAGGCAACGTTGTCCAGCACGCTCTTGTGCGGCAGCAGGCCGAAGCTCTGGAACACCATGCTGATCTTGCGTCGACGAAATTCGCGCAGGGCTTCCATGTCGTATTGCAGGATGTCCACGCCGTCCACCAGGATCGCGCCGCTGGTCGGGTCGATCAGGCGATTGAAGTGGCGTACTAGCGTCGATTTGCCGGAACCCGACAGGCCCATGATCACGAAGATCTCGCCACTGCCGATGCTCAGGGACAAGTCGTTCACACCGACCACGCAGCCAGTATCGTTCAGCACCTGCTCTTTGGTTTTGCCCTGGCCAACCATGGCCAGCGCTTCCTTGGAACGGTTGCCGAAAATCTTGAAGACGTTTTTGACTTCGATCTTGCTCACGGTTGCATTGTTCATTTGCTCACCTCATGCCGTGGCCGACCATACGCCTGAGTAATGCGGTCGATCACCACAGCCAGAATCACGATCGCCAGACCGGCTTCTAGGCCGCGTCCGACGTTGAGGGTCTGAATCCCCACCAGCACGTCTTCACCCAGGCCACGGGCACCGATCATCGAGGCAATTACTACCATCGACAGGGCCATCATGGTGGTCTGGTTAATCCCGGCCATGATGCTTGGCAGGGCCAAAGGCAGCTGCACACCGAACAGTTGCTGCCAGCGATTGGCACCGAAGGCGTTAATCGCTTCCATTACTTCACCGTCGACCTGGCGGATGCCCAGATCGGTCAGGCGGATCAGCGGCGGTGCGGCGTAGATAACGGTGGCGAAAATCGCCGGGACCTTACCCAGACCGAACAGCATCAGCACAGGGATCAGGTACACGAAGCTCGGCATCGTCTGCATGATGTCCAGCAGCGGCATCAGCACCGAACGCAGGCGATTGCTGCGCGCCGAAAGGATGCCCAGCGGAATGCCGATGAGTACCGAAATGACCGTCGCCACCATCATCAGCGCGAGGGTCTGCATCAGCTTGTCCCAGAGGCCGACCGCGCCCACCAGGAACAATAAGCCGACGATCACGGCGGTGGTCACGACCTTGCGGGTCGCGTGCCAGGCCACGCCGGCGACGATGGCCAACATCAACCACCACGGTGCCGCACGCAACAGGCTTTCGAGATTGACGATGGCCCACAACAGGGTGTCGGAGATGTGCCGGAACACGTCGCCGTAGTTGGTGACCAACGAATCGACCCAACCGTTGACCCAGTCGGCGATGGAAAAGGTAAAGCTTTCAGGAAACATAAGAGACTCTCAATCAAGGGGTTGCGATCAAGCATCCGACTGCCGTTGCCGACAGTCGGAGAAGCTCAACCTACAAGGCCGCGTCGATTTTCTTGGCTGCGTCTTCGCTCACCCATGCGTGCCAGACTTCAGGATGTTCCTTCAAGAAGATCTTGGCCAGTTTTGGCGACTCGATCCGCTCTTTGGTCATGCGGCCCAGGTTCTGGTTCAGGATGTCGATTGGCACATTGACCTTTTCCAGCACGGCCACCAGTTCTGGCGCTTCGTCGTGGAACGTCTTGGACAGACCGACCTTGATGGTCACGGTCTTGTTCACGCCTGGCTTCTCTTCGAGTTTCACCACATCGACCTGGCCCATCAGCGGCGTTGGCGACCAGTAGTAGAACAGGATCGGCTCGCCACGCTTGTAGCTCGACAGCACGGCGGCATCCAGCGCCGGGCCGGTGCCTGGGCGGAAGTTGGTGTAGGTGCTTTCCAGGCCGTAGCTTTTGAGCATTTCGCTGTTGTCGAGCTCACAGGTCCAGCCGGCCGGGCAGTTGTAGAAACGGCCCTTGGATGGCTCTTCGGCGTCCTTGAACACGGCGGAGTATTTGCCCAGGTCAGCAATGTTTTTCAGGTCCGGCGCTTTAGGTTCCAGCTTGCGCTTGGCGTCGCCTTCGATCACGTAGCGCGGCACGTACCAGCCTTCGATTGCGCCCACTACCGGTGCGCCAACGCCGACGACTTTGCCGGCCTTCTCGGCCTTGTTCCAGACTTCGCTACGGCCGACCCATTCTTCGGCAAACACTTGAATATCGTTGCTGCCCAGGGCGTTTTCCATGGTGATGGAGTTGCCGGGCAGGCTGTCGGTCTTGCAGTCGTAGCCTTTCTCCAGCACGACTTGCATCACGTCGGTCAGGAGCATGGCGCTTTCCCAGTTCAGGCCGGCGAACTTCACCGGTTTGCCCGACTCGCACCAACCCGCCGCCTGAGTGGCGCCGGCGCTGGCCAGCAGGCCCATGGAAAGCAAAGTGGTCAGCAGGGTCTTGTTCGATTTCATTGTATTGACGCTCCTAATCATGAATGGGCTTACGGCAGTCAAGAGGCATCCAGCCCTGTCCACGTCCAGTCAGGCCTGCGCCGCAGCGCGACCGGCCCCGCTTGTTTTTGGTTGTTCAACGCTGTCCTGCTCGACCGGCAGAATCAATTGATCGGGCACGCTGCCGTGCCATTTTTTTGCGCACACGTAATACACGGCGGCAGGCAGTACCAGGCCGATGATCCAGGAAATATCCACATCACCCAGGGCCGCCACCATTGAACCGGTATAGAACTTGGTGGAGATGAACGGCAACTGCACCAGCACCCCGAAAACATAGACGCTGATACCGAGGGCGTTCCAACGACCGTAGCGACCGTTCGGATCGGCCAGCGCCGGCACGTCATAGCGCTCGCGGGTGATGCAGTAGTAGTCCACCAGGTTGATCGCGCTCCATGGCGTGAAGAACGCCAGCAAGAACAGGATGAAGGACTTGAACGCACCGAGGAACGAGTGCTGACCGAGCAACGCCATCAGAGTCGCAGCGCCGACGATGACCAGCACGAAGACCAGACGCTGCAAGCGCGTTACCTTCAGGTCACCACGGAAACCGCTGATGATGGTGGCAATGCACATGAAGCTGCCGTAGGAGTTCAGCGTGGAGATGGTGACCTTGCCGAACGCAATGCTGAAATACAGCAGCGCGGCAGTGGCACCGGTACCGCCCAAACCAACGATGTAAGCCACTTCGTGCCCGGCGAACTGCCCATTGGCAGAAGCTGCAGCAAACACGCCGAGGACCATCGCCACTTGTGCGCCAATCACCGAACCTGCGCCGGCGGCGAAAAAGGTTTTCACCGAGGAAACCTTGCTCGGCAGGTAACGCGAATAGTCAGCCACGTAAGGGCCAAAGGCGATCTGCCAGGATGCCGCGAGCGACACCGCGAGCAGGAAGCTGCTCCAGCTGAAGTGACGGATTTGCAGGAGTGCGCCAACGTCTGTCTGGCTCATCAGGCGAGCGAACAGGTAAACGAAGGCAATCACACCAATGACACTGGCGATACGGCCGATCCAATGGATCACCCGATAACCAAGCACCGTGACCAGCACGATGACACTGGCGAAAATGAGGATACCGACGCTGTCGCTGACGCCAAACAACTGGCCCAGCGCCTGGCCGGAAAGTACCGTGCCCGTTGCGGTGAAACCGAGGTACATCAGGCACACCAGCACGATCGGGATGGCCGCGCCATAAACGCCAAACTGCACGCGGCTGGAGATCATCTGCGGCAGGCCAAGCTTTGGACCTTGCGCGGCATGCAGCGCCATCACGCCACCGCCGAGCAGTTGCCCGATCAGCAAACCGATCAACGACCAGAACACATCACCGCCCAGCACCACGGCCAGGGCCCCGGTGACAATCGCGGTGATTTGCAGGTTGGCACCCATCCACAGGGTGAACTGGCTGAACAGACGACCGTGTCTTTCCGCTTCCGGGATGTAGTCGATCGAGCGCTTCTCGATCAACGGTTTGTTGCCTGCACGTTCGCTGTTAACAGCCATGGTTCAACCTCTGTGGATTGTTATTCTGGGTTGGTGTGATCTTTGTAGGAGCTGTCGAGTGAAACGAGGCTGCGATCTTTTGCCTTTAAAGGATCAAGATCAAAAGATCGCAGCCTTCGGCAGCTCCTACAGGTTTGCATTGGGCCAAGGCCCGCTTTCTTTATTTGCCGGTAATCATCGGCAGGTTCAGCCCTTGTTCCTTGGCGCAGTCGATGGCGATCTGGTAACCGGCATCGGCGTGACGCATAACGCCGGTCGCCGGGTCGTTGTGCAGAACGCGAGCGATACGCTCGGCCGCTTCGTCAGTACCGTCGCATACGATCACCATGCCCGAGTGCTGGGAGAAGCCCATGCCGACGCCGCCGCCGTGGTGCAGGGAAACCCAGGTCGCGCCGCTTGCGGTGTTCAGCAAAGCGTTGAGCAGTGGCCAGTCGGACACAGCGTCGGAACCGTCCTGCATCGATTCGGTTTCGCGGTTCGGGCTGGCGACCGAACCGGAGTCCAGGTGGTCGCGACCGATCACGATTGGCGCGGACAATTCACCACTGCGAACCATTTCGTTGAACGCCAGACCGAGCTTGGCGCGCAGGCCCAGACCAACCCAGCAGATACGTGCCGGCAGACCCTGGAAGCTGATGCGCTCGCGAGCCATGTCCAGCCAGTTGTGCAGGTGAGCGTCGTCCGGGATCAGCTCTTTGACTTTGGCGTCGGTCTTGTAGATGTCTTCAGCGTTGCCCGACAGCGCAGCCCAACGGAACGGGCCGATGCCACGGCAGAACAGCGGACGGATGTAAGCCGGCACGAAGCCTGGGAAGTCGAATGCGTTTTCCACGCCTTCTTCCTGGGCCATCTGACGGATGTTGTTGCCGTAGTCGAAGGTCGGCACGCCCATTTTCTGGAAGTCCAGCATCGCTTTGACGTGCACGGCCATCGATTGCTTGGCGGCTTTGATTACAGCGGCCGGTTCAGTCTTGGCGCGTTCGCGGTACTGATCCCAGGTCCAGCCAGCCGGCAGGTAGCCGTTGAGCGGGTCGTGGGCGCTGGTCTGGTCGGTAACCATGTCCGGGCGCACGCCACGCTTGACCAGTTCCGGCAGGATTTCAGCCGCGTTGCCCAGCAGTGCGATGGAAATCGCTTTGCCTTCTTTTGTGTATTTGTCGATGCGGGCCAGTGCGTCGTCGAGGTCGGTGGCCTGCTCGTCGACATAGCGGCTTTTCAGGCGGAAATCGATGCTGACCTGCTGGCATTCGATGTTCAGCGAGCAAGCGCCGGCCAGGGTTGCGGCCAGAGGTTGAGCGCCACCCATGCCGCCCAGGCCAGCGGTCAGTACCCACTTGCCTTTGAGGTCATCGTTGTAGTGTTGACGACCGGCTTCGACGAAGGTTTCGTAGGTGCCCTGGACGATGCCCTGGCTGCCGATGTAGATCCAGCTGCCGGCGGTCATCTGGCCGTACATGGCCAGGCCTTTGGCGTCGAGTTCGTTGAAGTGTTCCCAGCTCGCCCAGTGTGGAACCAGGTTGGAGTTGGCGATCAGTACGCGGGGTGCGTTGGTGTGGGTCTTGAACACGCCGACCGGCTTGCCGGATTGCACCAGCAGGGTCTCGTCGTCGTTCAGGTTGGTCAGGCTTTCGACGATCTTGTCGTAGCATTCCCAGTTACGTGCCGCACGACCGATGCCACCGTAAACCACCAGTTCTTTAGGGTTCTCGGCGACTTCCGGGTCGAGGTTGTTCATCAGCATGCGCAGCGGCGCTTCGGTCAGCCAGCTCTTGGCGGTCAGCTTGTTACCGCGGGCAGCGCGGATTTCAACGTCACGAAATTTAGTCACGAAAAGAACTCCTCAGCAATCAATCCAAAACCAGCCCAGGCAGTGGGCGAGCAAGCCGATGGGCATCAGTGCACACCGGCGAATCAGTGGACGACGGTTGAGTCTTCGTGACTCATACGCATACGTCTTTACTTGTACATACAAGCATATGCAATCAAGCGGCCAACTTATTGGATGGGCATTCAAGAAAAATTCTGAAACGGCTGGAGAGCGCCTGAAACAAGGGTTCTGGCGTAGATGAAATTTTTCGGAAGGATTTTGTGGAGGGCGTGTGCGTTGTTACTTGAGCGGGGTTTTGCGCCACCCTGGGGCGTTCGGTAACAAAGTGGTGCGCTTTGGGGAACGCTGAAAAGCAAAAAATCGCAGCCTTCGGCAGCTCCTACAGAATGTACCC
>NZ_JBSVXD010000257.1:0-6543 GCF_054070755.1 Pseudomonas sp. SDO5591_S426
CATCATTGTTGACCCTTACGCCGCCATCGCGGGCAAGCCCGCTCCCACAGGGGTAATCGTCATCCGGATGATGGTGGTCACAACGCACAACCCTGGGCTAAGGTGTCTGCAAAGCCCCAGCCCATCGAGCCTCCATGTCCTTTCTCACCCACACCCACCCTCGTCTATCCGCGGCCATCCTGTTCGGCATCGCGGCAGGTCTGCTGGCGCCGGCCGACTCGATCATCAATAAAATCCTCATCGGCTGGAACACCGGAGTCTGGACCTATCTGGTGCTGATGCTCTGGCTCACCGCGCGCGCCAAAGCCACGGAAGTGAAACGCATCGCCGAGATGGAAGACGAAAACGCCGGGCTGGTGTTGATGCTGGTTTGCATAGCGGCACTGGCGAGCCTGGCGACCATCACCGTTGAACTGGCTGGCAGCAAAGACCTGGAAGCCACCCGCAAACTGATGCATTACGGCTTCACCGCACTGACGGTGATTGGTTCGTGGCTGTTGATCGGGGTGATTTTCAGCGTGCACTACGCACGGCTGTTCTACACCTGGGAAGGCAAGGAACCGGCGCTGCGATTTGCCGAGGGACTGACGACGCCCAATTACTGGGACTTCCTGTATTTCTCTTTCACCATTGGCGTGGCGGTGCAAACCTCTGATGTGGGTGTCGCCACGCGGGAGTTGCGCAAGATTGTGCTGGCGCAGTCGTTGATTGGGTTCCTGTTCAACACCGCCATTCTCGGTTTCTCGATCAACATTGCGGCGGGGCTTTTCGGTTGATACGGCCAATGGCAACCTTAGAGAAATGACAGGTAAGTTGAAAAAAACGACAAACGGAACAAATCCACGCTTCAAACCTGTTGCATCGCTTCCACCCCTTCCAACTGCCTGTATCCACTGAAAATTCCAGGTTTTCAGTGCGACTCAGTTCGTCACTTTCGCCAGGCAGACCTGGTACTTATTACAGGTTTCAAGACGCCGCAAGCACGCTATAACGGGGCTGAAGCTTCACGCTGGACGCAGGGACCATGCCCGCCTCAGGAAGGAACCGTCGCGCCCGCCTCAATGAATGAACATGGGAAATGCCTGCCATGAACCATCAGACCCCGCCCCCCACTCGTGCCCCTACCGTCCAGTCTGGATTTTCAGTGTCAGACACCAAACAGCAACCCCGCATCGCCTTGACCACCAGGGAAAAAGAAGCGCTGTTGTGGAGTGCCAAAGGCAAATCGTCGTGGGAAATCAGCCGGATTTTCAATTGCACGGAAGCCGGGGTGAATTATCACTTCAGCAATACTCGTCAGCACCAGTGGCAGGAGCGTCATCCACTTCAGAGCGGCCGAAAGAGGATGCAGGGCAAAAATTCGTTTAGCGTTCATCAAGCACCGTAAAAAGTCGTTGAACGAGAGTTCGTCAGGGCTGATGGATTCGCCCCACACTCGGGGCGGCAAAATTACTCAGATCACAAGGATGCGTCTGTAGGACTAATCCTAAGCTCCAAACTTTCACTGACAGGCAGCAGGAAGGCACACGCCTCCTGCTGCCAGGCGTCGAGTGATCAAGGTCTGGGGATTACGCAGTGGTCGTTGCCCGAGCCGCCGTCGGTTTCGAATACAGCGACATAAAGTTCGATAGTGCCAGACGGCACCGGATTACCACGGACAGTGATGGAGTACTCCATCTTGCCCATACCGGCAGAAACAGGTGGCCTGTAAGTGGGCTTCAAACATTTGGTATAGGGTACAAACCAGTCAATGCCGTTTTGCTCTTGCTCGAGAGAAACAGTCAGGTCTTCAGAATGATCGGTGCCGGGTAATAGCGTAGTGCCGTCAAGTTCGTAGGTCTGCCATTTCGGTGTTACTTCGGCACCTTCTTTCAGGTGAGTTGATGTTGGTATATGAATGAAGATCCCCCACTCTCCGCTACCCGCAGTTTTCTCCCTCAGGTGGTTGCAATTAATCAAAGTACCCGGAAATTCCGGCTCAGGCAGGTCGACCACTTCAACGAGAACATCAATGATTGTACGATTTGACTCCAGCGGGTTGCCGAAATCCGCGTGCGTCAGGGTGTAGTACAGCGGTAAGTCATCCATTACCGGCGTGAGCTCGATAACTTCCCACGGTATGACGAAGTGGATGACCTGTTTGGGCGTTTCACTGCCGTCCACGACATAAGGGTTATCCGGCGAATCGACGACATCGCCTTTGTAGTACAGCGTGAGCGTATCGCCGACATTGGGGCGATCAAACAGTTCGACAGACGCTGTCGCATCCTCGCCGATATCGCCCTCCGTCAATTTGCTGTCGCTGCCTTTCGAACTCAAGAACTCAATCAGATTCAGCGTCGGATCAATCGGATCAGGGTCCGGATGCCCAGGTTTCGGGATAGACAAGTCTGTATCGACCGTAATACCGTTTGGCGGCGCGAAGGGGTAATCGCCCCTGAGTACTTGGTAGTCCACATCGACAGGTTGCACATGTGTGGTCGAGGCAAAGTCGTACTCTTGCACCATAAGCAGCCAGGGCACTGTGATCTTCAGCGGAAATGGCAGATGCGCACCGACGGACGTCCGGGCGAGTGTCGTTTTGCCCCACTTCACCACGATGCCGTCATTGCTGTCGTACCCGGTGTATGACTCGATATGCACCTTTGTCGGAAACGCGGCGTCGGGCCGATCAATCAAACCATCGTCAGCTAACGGCACCGTGCAGTCTTTCAAGCCGCTGGGCAGCGTACCGAGTGCTACCTGAACCGTTGCCGGTAGTGACAGTTCACCACGGTTACCTGCCTTGTCGATCAAGAGAGCAATAGCGTAATGGGTTTTCGAACCGTAAATCGTGACCTTGTCAGCAGGCACCAACACCTCTCGGTTCGTAGGAAGCGCCCGATAGAGCACGATAAACTTATTGATGTCCTCCCCCTCCGCCGGCATCCTGTCCAACCAGGCGACGGCAACCATCGTCTCGTCCTTATCATTTTCTTCAAGAAACTCCGGTATCACGCATTTGACACCGCCATCGCGAGTTAAAACAGCATCGGTGATGACAGGTTCAGCAACGCTGATCATCGCGCTCTCCGGGTCCACCCATTTCGGCCCGGTCCTGTCGATGATCACGTTGATCGTCGGAGATATTCTTTCACCCCCGCTATTCCAGTTGCTGACGGTGTAACGAAATTTAAAAAGCCCTTCATACGTACTGAAAATATCAAGAGGGATGGATCTTTTCAGAGGGAAATCGGAACCAGGAAGCGTTGAGTCGTCGGGAATGTCTTCCGAAGGAGCAACACGCTGCCATTCGCTTGAACTGGAAGGCAGCCATTCCAAAGTCAACACGTTGACCGGCCCCGCAAAAGGAGGACGTTCATCCCACAACGGAATATCGACTCTTATTGCAACTTTAGCCTTTTCGCTGTGGATCAAACCTTGGGCGTTAAGGCGATCTACGAGGATTGGGGGTAATAGGTCCGCGACAAAGAACCGCTCACGATAACTAGCCCGAACTTGCTCAGGCGTAAGTTTTTTTTCATAAGAACTGGCCATGCCTTTCTCTCCAAAACCGTTTTAATTTGGCCATGAACGCACTCATGGTCTTCAAAACTTTTCTGGCAGCCCAACGCATGGCCTAATCACTGCAAAGCAATCTGTCGTTCTGCCCGGTCATCAGACCTGAGCGAATTAAGCGCTGGTTTTTTAAAACGCGATACTGTCAAAGTTGACAGGTAGCTCATTGCCTTTGCACAAACGTTCTAGCCATTGAACCCGGCGTGGGCGTTAAATAAACCGGCAATCAACCGTTCATAGGTGTCGCATGCCCCCGAACAACTGGCTCGATCTGGCCCAGGACGCCGACACCGGCATCGAGACCCTGCGCGCGCATTTCGAAGGTCACGCCTACGACCCGCACTGGCATGACAGCTACTTGGTGGGCGTCACCGAGCAAGGCGTTCAACAGTTCAATTGTCGACGGGCGAGACACCAGAGCACGCCGGGCAAAGTGTTTTTGCTGGAGCCGGGCGACATCCACGACGGCGAAGCGCCGACCGAGGACGGTTTCACCTATCGCATGTTGTACCTCGACCCGCAGTGGTTGCGGCGCGAGTTAGGCGCGGTGTTCGACAACGCGCCGGACAACAGCGAGTTGAGTTTTGCCAACACCCTGGCCAGTGATTCGCGTCTGGCCCACGCCACCAGCCTCGCGTTTGAAACCCTGCACGGTGGTGAACTGAAAATCGTGCGCCAGACGGCCCTCGACGGACTGCTCGAACGCCTGACCAGCCATCTGCATTGGCGCGCTCGTCACGACGAAGATCCGCGTCTGCCCTTGGTCGCGCAAAAGGCCCGGGAATATCTGCACGCCAACGCGCAACACGACATCGGCCTCGATCAATTGGCCGCCGTCACTGGCGTCGACCGCTTTCGTCTGACTCGAGCGTTCAAGGCCGCTTACGGCATGGCGCCCCACGCGTATCTGGTGCAATTGCGGCTGGCCACGGCGCGGCGAATGCTGGCCCGTGGCGAGCAGCCAGCGGCGGTGGCGATGACGTTGGGCTTCGCCGATCAGAGCCATCTGGGCCGCTGGTTCGTGCGGGCCTACGGCATGACGCCGGCGCTGTACCGCAAACGCTGCTCAAATCTTCCAGACAGATAAACGCCCGGCTTGTGAAGATCGACTTCAATGATCTTCACCGGAGTTTGCCTGCGATGCTGTCCTCATTTCCGACGTTGTTGCCCTTCCTGCTGTTTGCCTTTGTGGCCTCGATTACGCCCGGCCCGACCAACATTCTGGTGCTGAGCAACAGTGCCCGATTCGGCTTGGCCGCTGCCGTTCCGATCATTGTTGGCGCTTGTGCCAGCGCTGCGTTGCTCGTGCTGCTGGTGGGCACGGGCGCCGGTTCTTCGTTGACTCAATGGCCGCTGCTGCAAACGCTCATGCAATGGGCTGGCGTGGCGTGGCTGACTTATCTGGCCTGGCAAATCTTTCGTGCACCCGCCGTGGCCGTGAACACTCAAAAAGCCGAAGAGCGCCTCGGTTTACTCGGCGCCGCCAGCCTGCAATGGATCAATCCTAAAACCTGGATGATGGCGCTGGCGGTGGTCAGTGTGTTTGCCGGGGTGGGCGAAGACCGGTTTGCGCATGTGATGTATTTGTCCCTGGCGTTTTTCCTGATCTCGCTGCCATGTCTCGGGGTTTGGGCATTGCTGGGCGCCGGCTCCACTCGCTGGCTGCGCTCACCGCGCGCGATGCAGCGTTTCAATCGCTGCATGGGCCTGCTGCTGTTGGGTTCGGCGTGGTTGAGCGTGTTGGCCTGATCTCCATTGGTCGGGTTTTGTCGCACGCCGACTCATCGAACACTTGACGGCATATTCGTTTTTGGTGTCTTCTGAAACCGGTTTCAGCGCCATGCGCTCAGCCTTATAAATCCAATAAGAAGGTTTCAGACCGTGAACGATTTCTCCGCCGCCCAACGCAGTCGCGTGACCATGCTCGACGTGGCCGAACACGCCAAGGTGTCCAAGGCCAGCGTTTCGCGGTTCATCGGCGACGACCGAGCATTGCTCTCCGATGCGATTGCCCAGCGCATCGAGCAGTCGATTGCCGAACTGGGTTATCGCCCGAACCAGATGGCCCGCGGTCTCAAACGCGGCCGCACTCGCCTGATTGGCATGCTGGTGGCCGATATCCGCAACCCCTATTCAATCGCCGTGATGCACGGGGTGGAAACCGCCTGCCGTCAACACGGCTACAGCCTGGTGGTGTGCAACACCGACCGCGACGACGAGCAGGAACGCCAGCACCTTGCCCTGCTGCGCTCGTACAACATCGAAGGCCTGATCGTGAACACCCTCGGCCATCACCGTGACGAGTTGCATGAACTGCATCGGGAAATGCCCCTGGTGCTGGTGGATCGCAAGGTCGAACATCTCGAAAGTGACATGGTTGGGCTGAATAACCCGGCGGCCGTCGAGATGGCGCTCGCGCATCTTGAAGAGCGCGGCTATCGCGATGTGCTGTTGGTGACCGAACCGTTTGACGGCACCAGTTCGCGGATCGAACGGGTCAGCAGTTTCAAGGCACAAATCGCACAGCGCCCGGCGCTCCACGGGACGATCATCGAAACCGGCAGCGCACTCACCGCGCAACTGAAGACCTTTCTCGAAACACCCGGCCCTGGCCCGAAAGCGCTGTTCTGCGCGAACGGGATTGCAGCACTGGCCGGTACTCATGCGTTGCGTGAGCTTGAGTGCAATCTGTTTGAAGACGTGGGTTTGATTGCCCTTGATGATCTGGATTGGTATCCGTTGGTGGGCAGCGGCATTACTGCCCTCGCACAGCCGACCACCGAGATTGGCGCGAGTGCGTTTGAGTGTTTGCTGAAGCGATTGCGGGGCGATGACAGCCCGACGCGGACGCTGGACTTTTCGGCGCGGCTGGTGGCTCGGGGTTCGACCCTTGGGAATTTGCGTTGAATGTTATGGCCCCATCGCTGGCAAGCCAGCTCCCACAGAGTTTGTGGTGAATATCAAATTTATGTTCACACACTTCAC
>NZ_JBSVXD010000258.1:0-6409 GCF_054070755.1 Pseudomonas sp. SDO5591_S426
TCTGAAAAGCAAAGTCAAAAGATCGCAGCCTGCGGCAGCTCCTACAGGGAGGGGTTTTACTTTTAGCTCCGACCAGGAGCGCTACCCGATCCGGGTGGCTGCATCACCACCCCCCGCCAATACAGTGGACTCACGAACCAGGCGCTCGTCTGCCTGGCAATCCACTGGAGATTCCGATGCACATCAACCGTACCGTCTACCGTGAAGACCACGAAATGCTGCGTGAAACCGCGCGCCGTTTCTTCGAGCGTGAATGCCTGCCCAAGCAAGCGCAGTGGGACGAGGCCGGGCAGGTTGACCGGGAAACCTGGCTCAAGGCCGGTCGCCACAACCTGCTGTGCCTCACCGTGCCGACCGAGTACGGCGGTGGTGGCGGTGACTTCGGTCACTCGGCGGTGTTGATCGAAGAGCTGTACCGCTCTGGTGTTTCGGGTTGGAGCCTGGGCGTGCATTCGGACATCGTTGCGCCGTACATCGTGCGTCTGGGCACCGAAGAGCAGAAGCAACAGTGGCTGCCGAAAATCTGCTCCGGCGAAACCGTCCTCGCCGTTGCGATGACCGAGCCGGGCACCGGTTCCGACCTCAAGGCGATCCGCACCACCGCCGTGCGCGACGGTGACGAGTGGGTGATCAACGGCAGCAAGACCTTCATCAGCAACGGCCTGACCTGCGACATGGTCGTGGTCGTGTGCAAGACCGATCCGAGCGCTGGCGCCAAGGGCTGCAGCCTGATCATGGTCGAGTGCGACCGCGAAGGTTTCCGTCGTGGCCGCAAGCTGGAAAAAGTCGGCCAGCACGCTGCCGATACCGCCGAGCTGTTCTTCGACAACGTGCGCGTGCCGGTGGGCAACCTGCTGGGCGAAGAGAACAAAGGCTTCATGCACTTGATGGAAGAACTGCCGCAAGAGCGCCTGGTGATCGCCCTGTACAGCGCCGCCAAACTTGAGCGTCTGCTGGAGCAAACCGTCGAGTACGTGAAGGACCGCAAGGCTTTTAACCAGACCGTGTGGGACTTCCAGAACACCAAATTCAAACTCGCTGACATCAAGGCCCAGGCCACCGCCGTGCGCCTGACCATCGACCACTACATCGGCGAACACATGCGCCGCCGCCTGACCGTGCAGGAGTCGGCCATCGCCAAGCTGTACGCCACCGAAACCCTGTGGAAATGCATCGACGACATGGTCCAGCTGCATGGCGGTTACGGCTACATGCTTGAGTACCCGATTGCCCGTGCCTTCGTCGACATGCGCGTGACGCGGATTTTCGGTGGCACCAGTGAAGTGCTGCGCGAACTGATCGCGCGCCAGTTGTGAGCCTTTCCCTCTCGTTTTTTCAGGTGATTCCATGAGCGAAAAAGTACTGGTTGCCGGTGTCGGCATGATCCCGTTCAACAAGCCCAGCGCCAGCCCGAGTTACGTGCAAATGGGCGCCGAAGCGGTGCGTCGCGCCCTGGCCGATGCGGGTATCGATTACCACCTGGTGCAAGAGGCGTACGCCGGTTATGTGTACGGCGATTCAACCTGTGGCCAGACCGTGCTCTACGAAGTCGGCATGACCGGGATTCCGGTGGTCAACGTCAACAACAACTGCGCCACCGGTTCCACCGCGCTGTTTCTGGCGCGCAAGGCCATCGAATCCGGTTCCGCCGATTGCGTGCTGGCGGTCGGTTTCGAGCAGATGCAAGCCGGGGCGTTGAAGTCTCACTGGGATGACCGCCCGCCAACCCGCGAACGTTTCCTGCCGATACTTCGCGGCTTGACCGCCGACATGGATGCCATGCCCCAGGCCATTCGCACCTTCGGCGGCGCCGGGCGCGAGTACATGCACAAATACGGCACCAAAATGGAAACCTTCGCCGCCGTGCGCGCCAAGGCCAGTCGCCATGCGGCGAACAATCCGCTGGCACTGTTTCGCAAGGTGCTCAGCGTCGAAGACGTGATGAACGATCCGGTGATTCTGCCAGGCGTGATGACCCGTCTGATGGCGTGCCCGCCGACTTGCGGCGGTGCTGCCGCAATCCTCGTTTCCGAACGTTTTGCGAAAAAGCATGGCCTGCGCCGCGATGTGCAAATCGTCGCGCAGTCGATGACCACCGACACCCCCGAATCCTTCAATTTCGAAAAGCCGTCGATGCTCGATTGGGTCGGCACTCACATGACCCACGCTGCCGTCGGACAGGTCTACGAGAAGGCCGGCGTCGGCCCGCAAGACATCGATGTCTGCGAACTGCACGACTGCTTCGCCCAGAACGAGGTGATTTGCTACGAGTCGCTGGGTTTCTGCCCCGAGGGCGGCGCCGAAAAGTTCGTGATGGATGGCGACAACACCTACGGCGGACAGATCGTCATCAACCCGTCCGGCGGCTTGCTTTCCAAGGGCCATCCGCTGGGTGCCACGGGGCTGGCGCAGTGCTACGAGCTGACCCAGCAACTGCGCGGCAACGCCGAACAACGTCAGGTTGAAGGTGCACGTCTGGCCATGGCCCACAACCTTGGTCTGGGCGGCGCCTGCGTGGTGACGCTCTACGGAAAAGTCAGCGGCGCGGCGCAGTGATCAGCACGTTTTTCCAGTGAATGTCACTGAGCGTAACGCCCGGCGAGCACTGCTCAAACCGGGTTGTTACGCAGCGGATTTACCCATGAAAAACCCTGGTTCAAATCACCCGTTCGGGTGTCAGGACCTCACCGGAGCCCCGCTAGCATGGGCTCTCCAACACTTATCCTTAACCGGAGAAACCGCATGACAAAAACAACAATGCGCGGAGTCTTCCAGCCAAGTTTGCTGGCCGTAGCTGTGATGGTTGCAACCTGCGCGGGCAATCAGGCTCACGCTGTTGATTTCAACATCGGGGAGATTCAGGGCACGTTCGATTCGTCGCTGTCGATTGGCGCCAGTTGGTCGACGACCGACCCGGACAAGCAGTTCATATCGAATTTCAACTCACAGGGTGTGACCGGTGGCGAGTCCTCCTCGCGGACCACCGACGACAATCGCCTGAACTTCAAGAGGGGTGAAACCTTCTCGAAGATCTTCAAGGGTGTGCATGACCTGGAACTGAAATACGGCGACAGCGGCGCCTTCGTGCGCGGCAAGTATTGGTACGACTTCGAACTGATGGACGAGAGCCGGCCGTTCTACGATATCAATGACGCCGGACGTGATCGCGCGGCGAAGTCCTCCGGGGCGATGTTCCTCGACAGCTTCGTCTACCACAACTACACCATCGGCGATCAGGTTGGCAACGTGCGGCTTGGCAAGCAAGTGGTGAGCTGGGGCGAGAGTACGTTCATCGGCAACTCGATCAACAGCATCAACCCGGTCGACGTCGCAGCCTTGCGCCGTCCGGGCGCGGAAGTGAAGGAAGGCCTGATCCCGGTCAACCTGCTCTACGTGTCCCAGGGCCTGGCCGACAACATCACCGCCGAAGCGTTTTATCAGCTGGAGTGGGAAAAATCGGTGGTCGACAACTGCGGCACGTTCTTCGGTAACGACGGCGTACCGCAAGGTTGCAACGACCGGTTGGTGATCGCAGGCCTCGACCTGCCACCGGGTGCAGCGCGCAATACCGGTGGTCTGGCGGCCATCGCCGCCGGAACGGACGACGCCTTTATTCCACGCCTGAAAGACAACGATGCCCGTGACAGCGGCCAGTATGGCCTGGCGTTGCGCTGGTACGTCCCCGAGGCAAACGACACCGAGTTCGGTGCATACGCGATGAACTACCACAGCCGCAGCCCGTACCTGAGCATCAACCAGATGAGCAACCCGGCTGGCGGCGTGGCATCGGCGCGCAGTGCCCGCTACTTCATCGATTATCCGGAAGATATCCGTCTCTATGGCTTGAGTTTCCAGACCAACGTCTCGGGCGTTTCACTGGGTGGTGAAGTCAGCTACCGGCCGAACATGCCGCTGCAACTGAACACTGCCGACCTGTTGTCGTCCGCGACCTTCGGCGCCACCTCGCCGTTGATCAGCACCGGTTTCGCCGGTCGCACCCTGGGCGGTGAGGTCAACGGCTACAAGCGCATGCCGGTGACCCAGGCCCAAGTGACCGCGACGCAGTTCTTCGATCAAGTGTTGGGTGCCAGTCGTCTGACCGTGGTGGGTGAGGTGGGTTACAACCACATCAATGGCTTGGGCAAGGCCGATGGCACTGACCTGCGCTTCGGTCGCAGCCCGGCCTTCGGTTCCGGTGAATTGCCGGGCGCTGCCGGGGCAGCCACCTGCCGAGGCACCGCCGCAGGTACGCCGACCGCCAGCAACCCGGCGCAGGAATGCAACGACGATGGCTTCTACACCAGCAACAGCTGGGGCTATCGCCTGCGCGGCAAGCTCGATTACCAGAACGTGATCGCCGGCATCAACCTGTCGCCGAACATCGCCTGGTCCCATGACGTCGAGGGTTACGGCCCGAACTTCGATGAAGGCTCCAAAGCGGTCAGCGTCGGTGTCGATGCGGACTACCTGAACACCTACAACGCCAGCCTGAGTTACACCAATTACTTCGGTGGCGATTTCAACACCAACGTCGACCGCGACTACGTTGCGCTCAGCTTCGGCGTGAATTTCTGATGCAACCCTGCCAGAGGAAACTGAACATGAACGCACGTATAATTCTGCGCGCTGGCGCACTGAGTCTGTCGTTGCTGGCCAGTGGTGTGATGGCCGCTGTGTCGCCACAGGAAGCCGCTCAGCTGGGCACCACATTGACCCCATTGGGCGCTCAGAAAGAGGGCAATGCCAACGGCAGCATTCCGGCCTGGACCGGTGGCTTGAAACCCGGTGCCGCCGCGCTCGACAACGGTTTTCTCGGTGACCCGTTCGCCAGTGAAAAACCGCAATTCGTAATAACTGCGGCCAACGTCGACCAATACAAGGACAAGCTGACCCCCGGGCAGGTGGCGATGTTCAAGCGCTACCCGGACAGCTACAAGATCCCGGTGTACAAGACCCAGCGCACCGCGTCGTCGCCACAGAACATCTACGACATTGCCAAGAAAAGTGCGGTGACCACCGAGTTGACCCCGGACGGCAACGGTCTGGTCAATTTCACCCAGACCCGTTACTACCCGTTCCCGATTCCGAAAAACGGGGTCGAGGTTTACTGGAACCACACCAACCGTTATCGCGGCGGCAACATGGAGCGTCAGGCTGCTCAGGCCGCGCCGCAAACCAACGGCTCGTATTCCATCGTCGAGTACGACGACAAGCTGGCATTCCCGCAGTTGATGGAAGGCGTATCGGGTGGCGAGGGCGATAACGTCCTGTATTACTACAAACAGGAAATCACCGCGCCGTCACGCATGGCCGGCAGTGTGATCCTGATCCACGAGACCATCGATCAGGTCAAGGAACCGCGTCTGGCGTGGGTCTACAACGCCGGTCAGCGCCGCGTGCGTCGTGCACCGCAGGTGGCCTATGACGGCCCGGGCAACGGCTCCGACGGCATGCGCACCGCTGACAACACCGACATGATGAACGGCGCACCGGATCGCTATGACTGGAAACTGGTCGGCAAAAAGGAACTGTACATCCCGTACAACAACTACAAATTGCAGTCGCCGAAAGTGAAGTACGACGACATCATCAAGCCAGGGCACATCAACCAGGACCTGACACGCTACGAGCTGCACCGCGTGTGGCACGTCGAGGCCACGCTCAAGCCCGGCCAACGTCATGTCTACGCCAAGCGCGACATGTACTTCGACGAAGACACCTGGCAACTGGCGGAAGTCGATCACTACGACGGTCGTGGTCAGCTGTGGCGGGTAGCGGAAGGTTATGCGATCAACGATTACGAGCGCGGTTCGCCGAACTTCGCCATGCTCGGCATCTATGACCTGATCGCCGGTCGCTACAACGTGCTGGCGATGACCAACCAGTCCAAGCACGCAACGACCTACGGCATGACGGCGAAGATGACCGACTTCACCCCGTCGGCACTGCGTAACGCCGGCATCCGCTGACGCATCCCCGCTTGAAACAACGCCCTGCTCGCAGGGCGTTGTGCGTTGTGCCCACCTGATGCGGGTGGCGCCTGTTCAGTCGCCTGGCTCAATGATGGAATCCTCTCTTCACCAGCGAGGTCCGTCATGTTTGTGCCACGGCCGCATCTGAGCGATCTACTCAAGCGCGAGCAGCGCCGCTTGCAACTGCTTTGTGCACCGGCCGGTTATGGGAAAACCGCGTTGGTGGATGAATATCTGCAAGGGTTGGAGCAATTCGGGCAGGTGGTGTGGCTGAGGTTGGGTGGGCGGGGGCAGACGCTGGAAAGCCTGAATGCCGCGTTGGCAAATGCGCTTGGGGTGGCGGCGGATGGCGTGCTGGCGTTTCTCGATTCAGGAAATGTGGTGACTGAAGCACCGCCATCGCGAGCAGGCTCGCTCCTACAGGGGAACGCGGTCAA
>NZ_JBSVXD010000259.1:0-6377 GCF_054070755.1 Pseudomonas sp. SDO5591_S426
GTGTCTGTAGGAGCAAGGCTTGCCCGCGATTGACCGCGCAGCGGTCACCCTTTTACCAAGGAGTCCGACATGGAAAACCCAACCCACAGCCTCCCATCCCTGTTCAAGCAACTCGGCCTGGCCGATGACGCCGAAAGCATCGACAAATTCATCGCCACCCATTCACCGCTCAAACCCGAACTGCATCTGGCGGATGCGTTTTTCTGGAGCTCGAGCCAGGCGGATTTGTTGCGCAGCGAAATTCTGGATGACGCCGATTGGGCGGAGGTGGTGGATCAGTTGGATGTGATGTTGAGGAAGGGGCGGGGAGTATGACAATCGGATGAAACGCAGCTTTCTGGATTGTCATCGGGATACCGACAGATCTACGAAGTAATTGAAGAGCACGTCGTCGTTTCTGTAGTTGCGGTTGGAAAGCGCGAGCGCAGCCAAGTCTACGAGCGAGCCGAGAAGAGTCAGTAGTCGCCAATTTGTTTCAAAACTTGACGAAAAATCCCCTCAAATGCCATATTGATAGTTAGCAAACTAACAGTGTGTGTTTTCCCTCGTGCCGAATAATCTCGACGCTCTCCAGATGAACATCAGCAGCTCCATGGTGGTGGCCGCCCGGCATTGGCGGAAGATCTGCCAGACCACGCTGGTCAACTATGGAATCTCCGAAGCCTGTGCCGTCCCGTTGTTGATGATCGGACGTCTGGGTGAAGGCGTGCGGCAGGTGACGGTCGCGCAGGCGGCGGGGATGGAGAGTCCGTCTCTGGTGCGTTTGCTGGATCAGTTGTGCCACGCCGGTTACGTCTGCCGCACCGCCGATGCCCAGGACCGCCGCGCCAAATGCCTGAGCCTGACCGATACTGGTCGTACCCTGGTGCAAGCGGTCGAGGTTGAACTGGTGCGATTGCGTAATGAGGTACTTGAAGGTATCGATCAGCGAGATCTGGAAGCCGCACTGCGCGTCTTGAAGGCCTTTGAATCGGCCGGACAACCCTCGGACGACCACCCTTGAGCGGCTTCTTTTCAGGGATGCCACCGGCGCGGGACTGGTTCTACGGCGTGCGCACCTTCGCGGCTTCGATGATTGCGCTGTACATCGCCATGCTCATGCAAATGCCGCGTCCGTATTGGGCGATGGCCACGGTGTACATCGTCTCCAATCCATTTCTCGGTCCGACCACGTCCAAGGCGTTGTACCGCGCAATCGGTACTTTTCTCGGCGCCGCCGCAGCGGTGTTTTTCGTGCCGATGTTTGTCCAGAGTCCTTACGTGCTGGTGGTGGTGATTGCTCTGTGGACCGGGACGCTGCTGTTTCTGTCACTGCACCTGCGCACGGCCAACAACTACGCCTTGATGCTCGCCGGTTACACCTTGCCGCTGATCGCGCTCCCAGTGGTGGATAACCCGTTGGCGGTGTGGGACGTAGCCGAGGCGCGCACCGAAGAAATCTTCCTCGGCATCGCTGTCGCGGCAGTGGTCGGTGCGATGTTCTGGCCGCGACGGCTGGCGCCGGTGTTCAACGACTCGGTGAGCAAATGGTTCGCCGACGCTTCGACCTACAGCCAGCGCTTCCTCAGCCGCGACGTGCAGCCGGAGGAAGTCAGTGCATTGCGTTCATCGCTGGTGGCGACTTTCAACACCCTTGAATTGATGATCGGCCAGTTGCCCCACGAAGGTGCGCGGCGGCAAACCGTAAGCAATACCAAGGAACTGCGCGGGCGGATGATCCACTTGCTGACGGTGGTGGACGACCTCGATGACGCGCTTTATGCCCTGGAGCGACGTACGCCGGAGCTCGTGGACAAGATCGCGCCGCTGCTCAGCGCAACCACTGAATGGCTTGCGCACAAAGACGCCGACATCGATCGCTGGCAGGCATTGAAAGACCAGCTCGAAGCCGTGCAACCCAGTGCCCAGGCGCTTGATGATCGCAAGCAACTGCTGTTCTCCAACGCGGTGTATCGCCTCGGCGAGATGATCGACTTGTGGCAAGACTGCCGTAGCCTGCAACGCGCCATCCAGTGTGAAAGCCAGGACAGCTGGCGCGCGGTCTATCGGCACTGGCGTCTGGGGCGGCTGACACCGTTTCTCGATCGTGGCCTGATGCTCTATTCCGCCGCGTCCACCGTCATGGCGATCATTGTTGCCTCGGTGTTGTGGATTCTGCTGGGCTGGACCGACGGCGGTGCCGCTGTGATTCTGGCCGCTGTGGCGTGCAGTTTCTTCGCCTCGATGGACGACCCGGCGCCGCAGATTTACCGGTTCTTTTTCTGGACAGCGATGTCGGTGCTGTTCGCCAGCCTTTACCTGTTTCTGGTGCTGCCCAATCTGCATGATTTTCCGATGCTGGTGCTGGCGTTTTCCGTGCCCTTCATCATCGTCGGCACGCTGACGGTCAAGCCGCAGTTTTATCTGGGCATGCTGCTGACCCTCGTCAACACCTCGTCTTTCATCAGCATTCAAGGCGCCTATGACGCGGACTTCCTCAGTTTTGTGAACTCCAACCTGGCCGGTCCCGTCGGCTTGCTGTTTGCCTTCGTCTGGACCCTGATCGCCCGGCCATTCGGTTCCGAGCTGGCGGCCAAACGCCTGACCCGTTTCGCCTGGCGCGATATCGTCAGCCTCACCGAGCCGGCCACCTTGGCCGATCACCGGCACTTGGGCGTACAGATACTCGATCGCCTGATGCAGCATTTGCCGCGTCTGGCCATGACCGGCCAGGACACCGGCATCGCCCTGCGCGAGGTCCGCGTGGCGTTGAATCTGCTGGATCTGCTCGCCTATACGCCACGGGTGCACGGCACGCCTCAGGCGTTACTGCATCAGGTAGTGGCCGAGGTCGGCGAGTATTTCAAGGCCTGCCTCAAGGCCGGTGAACGCTTGCCGGCACCGAGTCCATTGCTGATGACACTCGACCGTACCCGCCGCGCCCTGGCTGGCGCGGGTGACGATGAAACCCGCCGGCACCTGCTGCACGCCTTGAGCGGCTTGCGCCTGGCGTTGCTGCCCGGCGTCGAGTTTGTCGGTACTGCCGACGCTGAAGAACCGCTTCCCCATGGCATCGATGGAGCGCCTTTATGATCGGTGATCTGGATATCAGCGGGGTTTTCCTGCCTACGCTGCTGGTGCTGATGGGCATTACGTATGTGTTGTACCTGTTGGTGCACGGGGTGCTGATGCGCCTGCACTTTTACCGTCTGGTCTGGCACCGGGCATTGTTCAACGTGGCCCTCTACGCCTTGCTGCTTGGCGCCGTGGATTCACTCAGTCGATACCTGATGACATGAAAAAACCGTTTCTAACCCTCGGTCGCGTGGTGCTGACCCTGTTGATCGTGACCTTCGCCGTCGTCGTGGTCTGGCGCATGGTGATGTATTACATGTTCGCACCTTGGACCCGCGACGGGCACATCCGTGCCGACATCGTGCAGATCGCGCCGGACGTGTCCGGGCTGATCCAGCAGGTGGACGTGCGCGACAACCAACTCGTCAAGCGAGGCCAGGTGCTGTTCACCATCGATCAGGACCGTTTCAAACTGGCCTTGCGTCAGGCAAAAGCGGCGGTTGCCGACCGTGAAGAAACCCTGGCCCAGGCCCAGCGCGAAGCCAAGCGCAACAAGGGTCTCGGCAATCTGGTGCCCGGCGAGCAACTTGAAGAGAGCCAGTCCAGGGTGGCCCGCGCCCAAGTCGCATTGATGGAAGCTCAAGTAGCGGTGGACAGCGCGCAACTGAACCTCGACCGCTCGGTGATCCGCAGCCCCGTGGACGGCTACGTCAACGACCGCGCACCACGCGCGCAGGAATTCGTCAGCGCCGGGCGGCCGGTGTTGTCGGTGGTCGACAGCAATTCGTTCCACATCGACGGCTACTTCGAAGAAACCAAACTCGACGGCATCCATGTCGGCCAGAGCGTTGATATACGGGTGGTCGGCGACCGTGCGCGGCTGCGTGGGCACGTGCAAAGCATCGTCGCCGGTATCGAAGACCGCGACCGCACCAGCGGCAACAACCTGCTGCCCAACGTCAACCCGGCGTTCAGCTGGGTGCGGCTGGCCCAGCGGATTCCGGTGCGAATCGCCTTCGATGATGTGCCGGCGGATTTCCGCATGATTGCCGGGCGCACCGCGACGGTATCGATAATTGACGACAAGAACCGGGAGCCCGCGCAATGAGCAAGGCCTCGGGTTTGGCGATCGCCGGATTAGGCTTGCTGTTGTCGGCGTGTCAGATGGTCGGGCCGGATTATCATTTGCCGGACGAGGCCGCGATCCAGCGTGACGACTTGCAGGGCGAACTGGCGGTGAACGGCAAACCGGCGGTTTCGGCGCCGGTGCCGGACGATTGGTGGCGCCTGTATCAGGACCCGCGACTCGACCAATTGGTCCAGCAAGCCTTGGCCTCCAACACCGATTTGCGCGTGGCAGCGGCGAGCCTGCAGCGGGCCCGCGCTCAGGTCGACGAGGCCAAAGCGGCGGGCGGCTGGAGCGGCGGCGTGAAGATGGGCGCCCAGCGCTTGCAGGAGTCCGGCGAAGCCTTCCTGTTGCCGGAAAAAGTGCCGGTGGCCAACATTGGCGACATCGGCATCAGCGCGTCGTACCAGTTCGATTTGTTCGGCACCTTGCAGCGCGGCATCGAAGCGGCCAAGGCCAATGCCGATGCGACCCAGGCTGCCGCCGATACTGCGCGCATCACCTTGGTCGCCGATGTGGTGCGGGCCTACACCCAGGTGTGCGCGGCCAACGAAGAGCGGGAAATTGCCCAGCACTCGCTCGACCTGCAGTCGCAAAGCACCACGCTGATCCAGCGCTTGCGCGACGCCGGGCGTGGCGACGAAACCCAGGTCACCCGTTCGCAAACCCAATACAAATCCCTGCGCGCCGACATGCCGCGTTATGAGGCGGCGCGTCAGGCCGGTTTGTACCGCTTGTCGATGTTGCTGGCCAAACCGCTCGATCAGTTGCCCGCAGGCACCGCCACCTGTGATGAGCTGCCGAAAATCGCGCAACTGGTGCCAGTGGGTGACGGCGCATCGTTGCTCAAGCGTCGTCCCGATGTGCGGCAGGCCGAGCGTCGACTGGCGGCCGCGACCGCCGGTATCGGTGTCGCCACGGGTGAGCTGTACCCCAACATCAGCATCGGCGCGACGGTTGGCACCGTTGGTATCCTGGACAATCTCGGCGAGCCATCCACCAACCGCTGGGGCTTCGGTCCGTCGTTGACCTGGACCGTGCCGACCAACGGCGCCCGCGCCCGAATCCGTGAAGCCGAAGCGGTGGCCCAGGCGACGCTGGCGCACTTTGATGGTGTGGTGCTCAACGCCATTCGTGAAACCCAGACCGGCCTCGCCCAATACAGCGCGTTGCTGCAACGTCGCGAAGCCCTGGCGGACGCCGAGCAGTCGGCGAAATTGGCCGCTGATCAGACTCACCGCTTCTTCCAGGCCGGCCGCGCGTCGTTTCTGGCGGACTTGCAGGCGACCCGCACTTACATCGACGTCACGGCGCAACTGGCTGCCGCCAACACCCAGGTTGCCGCGAGCCAGATTGATTTGTTCCTCGCCTTGGGCGGCGGTTGGGAAAGCGGACGAACGCAAGCGTCGAACTCCGGCAAACCCTGAGGCCGTTGCTATGCTTTGAAGTGTTGGGAGGGCGCCCCGTGCAAAGCGCCCTTTCTTCGCACAAGGCTCGCGCAGGTCAGGGGGAAACCAATAATGAAAAACCCTTATGCTCTCGGCTTCTGGTGCGCCATCGTGGCGCTGGTGCTGCTCACGGGCACCTATTTCTACGGCATCATGCTGGCTCACCAGATCGACAAGGCGATGGCGTTCCTCGACAGCGCGGCCGCGCTGATTGCCGTGATGTCGATTGCGGTGGTGGCATGGGCATCGGTCCAGAACCAGCGGATCAAAAAAAGACAACTCGAACAAGGCAAGACGTTGGTGCTGATCTGGGACACCAAGGTCGCGCTGCGCCGGGTCGAAACGGTGTTCGATCGCTATTTCTGGGGCAGCTACTGGCAACCGGGGCGCACGTTCCAGGAAGTCATGGGCGAATTGACCGGCACGCCGCTGGAAAAAAGCCTCGAAACCCTGAAGAAGCAATGCCTGGAGCTGGACAAACAAGTGGCCGACGATGGCCGGCACTGGCTCAACAACGCCCGGGAACTGGCCGACGTCGCGACAGCCATGGCCCGCGAGCGTTATCAACTGGACTTCTGCGACCCCCGAGGGGAAGTGACGGGCGGGGCGGTGATCAATCGGGATTTTGAAGTGCTCGTGTACACCTGGACCGCGCGGTTGAAAACCTTTGATCATCAGCTGGATGAGATCGAGGTTCAGTATTCCTGATTGCTAAAAGATCGCAGCCTTCGGCAGCTCCTACAGGCTGT
>NZ_JBSVXD010000260.1:0-6353 GCF_054070755.1 Pseudomonas sp. SDO5591_S426
CATCCGACATCAACGTGTCAGAAAGTCCGCCATCGCGAGCAAGCTCGCTCCCACAGTGGATTGTGTAGTGCAAGACCCAACGGTGTTCAGCCGTTGGGTCCGGGGTCAGCGCATTATTGCGCTTTTTGCGGTTGTTGCGCTTTCCAGGCCTTGAACTCTGCCCATTCGGCGCGACGCTCAGCCTGTTTTTTCTGGATCTCGTCGAATTTCTTCTGTTGATCCGGTTTCAATACGGCGCGCACATCGGCTTCGGCTTTCTGATGCTTGGCGGCCATTTCGTCTTTCATGGCTTTCTGGTCGGCCGGGGAGAGTTTCTCCAGGTATTTGTCGACCAGTTGCTTACGCTCGTGCATCTGCTCGCCCATGATCTTGCGGATCTGCTCGCGCTGTTCGCGGCTCAGGTCCAGCTGGCTGTAGGGGCCTTTACCGTGCATGCCGTGCATCTGACCGCCATGGCGCGAACCGTCCATTGGGCCACCCATCGGTCCGGTGCCTTCAGGCATGGCCATGGCAACGGTCGGCAGGGCAGCGGCGAACATCAGAGCGATAAGAGTCTTGCGCATGGTGAATCTCCTTGTCTCATTCCCGGTACGTTCCGGATGTGTGCAGATTACGGAGATCAAGGTCAGCGGCGGTCAGCGGAGCGTAAAGCTTTGGTAAACATGATTTTCGGCTGACCTGACAAAACTTACAGGCTGTGTAGGAGCTGCCGAAGGCTGCGATCTTTTGATCTTCTAAACGAAAGTCAAAAGATCGCAGCCTGCGGCAGCTCCTACAGAAAGATTCAGAGGCTGTAGTAATAGCCGCGACTACGCAGGGCCACGATGCGCGGGCGGCCATCAGGATGCGGGCCGATCTTCTTGCGCAGGTTGCTGACGTGCATGTCGAGGCTGCGGTCGTAGAGGGTCAACTTGCGGCCGAGGGCGATTTGCGCCAGTTCCTGTTTGTCCAGCGGCTCACCGGGTTGCTTGAGCAGGGCTTCGAGCAAACGGCTTTCGGAAACGGTGAGGGAAAACTCTTGCTCGTCGATGCTGACCACACCGCGCACCGGGCTGAAACACAGGTCGCCCAGCTCCAACTGGCTGGACACCGCCGCCGGATGACTGCGCCGCAATACGGCGCGCAGGCGGGCTGTCAATTCCCGTGGATCGCACGGCTTGGCCAGGTAATCGTCGGCGCCCAGTTCCAGGCCGAGGATGCGGTCCAGGGGTTCGCCCCGGGCCGAGAGCATCAGCACCGGTAAATCCGGATGATCGCTGCGCAACTGCTTGAGCAGTTCCAGGCCACTGCCGTCCGGCAGCATCACGTCCAGCACCACGGCCGCCGGGGAAGTTTCGGCCAGCGCGCGACGAGCGCTCTGGCCATCGTGACAGGCACGTACCTGAAAGCCTTCCTGGCTCAGCCAACTGCTCAGGAGCTCACACAGCTCCTGGTCATCATCAATTAGTAACAGCTCGCTCATGACTCACTCAATTTAGCCATTGTCGACGTTTTCGACTTGCACCACTGGCGAAGATACCGCAGAGCAGGGCTGTTAGCGCAACTCCGGCGCCAATGACGAACCACTGTTGCTGATCGGTCAGCAAGCGCGGGATCGAACTGCCGGCCTGGGTTTCCTTGAGTTGCAGCTTCAAACGCTGGTTCTCCTGGCGCAACCGGGTCAGTTGGGCGCTCTCGCGTTCGCCATCGGCAGTCTGCAATTGTTTGTTCAGCTCTTCTCGTTGCCGCTCGCTTTCCTTCAAGCGTTGCTGCAATTCGTTGATCTGGCTGCCGGCACTCAAGGACAAAGGCGTCGAACTGCCACCCTCGGCGCTTTCTTCACCGTGGGCGGGGGCCACGATCGACAGCGTGACCAACATCAGACACAAAGGACCTTTGCGCATCGCGACTCCTGATTCCAATACGGGTATTTGGCAGGTTATCGGCAGGCAAACGAGAATAATGAGCGATTGAGATCGCGATGAACCGTTAAAGGTTCATCGCGCGGGAGGATATTACGGAAGGACTTGCTTGAACGGCTTGACCGAGACGTTGGCGTAGACGCCGGCGGCGATGTACGGATCGGCGTCGGCCCAGGCCTGGGCGGCGCTCAGGGAGTCGAATTCGGCGACGATCAGGCTGCCGGTGAAACCCGCTGCGCCCGGATCATTGCTGTCGACTGCCGGGTGCGGGCCGGCCAATACGATGCGACCTTCGCCTTTGAGCACTTGCAGGCGCTCAAGGTGTGCCGGGCGTGCGGCCAGGCGGGCTTCCAGGGAGTTGGCGACGTCTGTGGCAATGATTGCGTAAAGCATGTCAGTCCTCGGTTTTTGGCGATGTGGTATCGGCATCGTGCAGGTGGCGGGACAGGTAGATGCCCTGGCCGACCAGGAAAATCAGTGTCATGCCCAGGCTGCCGAAGACCTTGAAGTCGACCCAGTAGCTCTGGAAGGTGAACGCGACGAACAGGTTGGCGGCACCGCAAAACAGGAAAAACACGATCCAGGCGATGTTCAGGCGCGTCCAGACCGGGTCCGGCAGGGTCAGTGCGTGGCCCATGATGCGCTTGATCAGCAGGCGGTCACCGATGAAGTGGCTGCCGATGAAACCCAGGGCGAACAGCCAGTTGACCACCGGGGCTTTCCATTTCAGGAACGTCTCGCTGTGGAAGGCCAGGGTCAGGCTACCGAAGACCAGGCAGGCGACGAGGGTCAGCCACTGGCTCTTCTCCAGCTTGCGCTGTTTGATGAACAGCGTGCCGTAGACCACCAGCGAACTGATGATCAGCATCGCGGTGGCGCTGTAAATACCGCCTACAGTTACCTCGTGGCCGGCAATGTCGACGACCCGTGGATCGATTTTGAAGACGATGAAAAACAGCAGGAGCGGGATGAAATCGATGAATTGTTTCACAGTGGCAGCCAGAAGCAGGATGTGGCGGCATAATAACAAACATATGGGCGCGCGATAGCGCCAGCTGATTTGAGGTTACAAAGCCCCGTGAATGTTGATTTGCACTGCCATAGCACGGCCTCCGATGGCGCTCTGGCGCCTGCGGTTCTGGTTGCGCGTGCGTTCGAGAAAGGCGTGCGAGTCCTGGCCTTGACCGATCACGACACGCTCGAAGGCATCGCTGAAGCCCGGGAAGCGGCGACTGCGCTGGGGATGCAACTGGTCAACGGCGTCGAATTGTCCTGTACCTGGGGCGGCGCGACCATTCATGTATTGGGCTACGGTTTCGATGTCAATGCCGCACCGTTGGTCGAAGCGATTGCCAAATTGCACGATGGCCGTTGGCTGCGGTCCGAAGAAATAAGTCGCAAATTGGCGTTGAAGGGCATGCCCGGCGCGCTGGAAGGCGCGCGCGAGATCCAGCAGGAACTGGGCGACAGCGGCAACGCACCTGCCCGACCGCATTTCGCTGACTGGATGGTGCGTGAAGGTTTCGTCAAGGATCGCGCCGAAGCGTTTCGCAAATGGCTGGGCGCCGGTAAGCTCGGGGACGTCAAGCAGCACTGGCCGACCCTGGAAGATACCGTCGAAACCCTGCGCGCAGCCAAGGCCTGGGTCAGTCTGGCCCATCCTTGGCATTACGAATTTACTCGCAGCAAGCGTCGCCGCCTGATTGCCGACTATATTCAAGCGGGGGGCCACGCGATCGAAGTGGTCAATGGTTATCAGCCTGCCGATCAAGTGGGCAGCCTGGCCATTCTGGCCCGCGAGTTCGGTCTGCTGGTCAGCGCCGGCAGTGATTTCCATGGCCCAGGCGGGTGGTCGGAAATCGGTGAGTACCGCCCGCTCCCGGAGGATCTGCCACCCCTGTGGTGTCGGTTCAAACATGACACAGTTATTGCCGCCGTCTGAACAGGTAGAGAATGTGAGTCAATTTTTCCAGATTCATCCGGAAAACCCGCAACCGCGCCTGATCAAACAGGCTGTCGAAATCATCCGTAGCGGCGGGGTGGTGATTTATCCCACGGACTCCTCCTACGCAATCGGTTGCCAGATCGGTGACAAGGTCGCCGTGGAACGTGTGCGCCGTTTGCGCGGGCTGGACGACAAGCACAATTTCGCGCTGATCTGTAGCGACCTGTCGCAACTGGGCCTGTTCGCCAAGATCGACACCGGCACCTTCCGCATTCTCAAGGCTCATCTGCCGGGGCCGTATACCTTTATTCTGAACGCCACCCGCGAAGTCCCGCGGCTGTTGTTGCATCCGAAAAAACGCACCATCGGTCTGCGGGTGCCCAGCCATCCAATCGCGCTGGCACTGCTGGATCAGCTCGGCGAGCCGTTGATGAGCGTGAGCCTGATCATGCCCGGTGAAACCGACCCGATGTTTGATCCCTATGAAATGCGCCAGTTGCTGGAGCATCAGGTCGACCTGATCATCGACGGCGGCTTCGGCGGGATCAAGGCGTCCACCGTGATCAGCCTCGCCGATGGCGAACCGGAAGTGATCCGTGTCGGTTGCGGCGACCCTGCGCCGTTCATGGCCGAGGCCTAGATGTCCGCAGTAGAACCCGTCGACAGTCAGGCCGGAGCCCAGCAAGAGCTGCCCTTCGCCATGGTCTATGGTCAGGCGGTCATGGAAATGCCGATTGACCTGTATATCCCGCCGGATGCACTGGAAGTCTTTCTTGAAGCCTTCGAAGGCCCGCTCGACCTGCTGCTGTACCTGATCCGCAAACAGAACATCAACATCCTCGACATCCCGGTGGCGGAAATCACCCGCCAGTACATGGGCTATGTCGAGTTGATGCAATCGGTGCGCCTGGAACTCGCCGCCGAGTACCTGGTGATGGCCGCGATGCTCGCCGAGATCAAGTCGCGGATGCTGCTGCCTCGGGCCGAAACCGTCGAGGACGAGGAGGAAGACCCGCGTGCCGAACTGATTCGCCGCTTGCAGGAGTACGAGCGCTTCAAGGCTGCTGCGGAAGGTATCGATGGCCTGACCCGTGTCGGTCGCGACGTGGTGGTGCCCAAGCTCGATGCCCCGGAGGCCCGCGCGCGCAAGTTGTTGCCGGACGTGCGTCTGTCGGAGTTGCTGCTGTCCATGGCCGAGGTGCTGCGCCGTGGCGACATGTTCGAAAGTCACCAGGTCAGCCGCGAGGCGCTGTCCACCCGCGAACGCATGAGCGATGTGCTCGAACGCCTCAAGGGCGGCGGTTTCGTGCCGTTTGTCGAGCTGTTCACCGCGGAAGAGGGGAAGCTGGGGGTCGTCGTGACCTTTATGGCGATCCTCGAACTGGTGAAGGAATCTTTGGTCGAGCTGGTGCAGAATGAGCCGTTCGCCGCGATCCATGTGCGAGCCCGAGCCGAATAACGAGTCGAATCATGAACCTGAGTGAACCCCGCGAGCTGGCGCCACTGCTTGAAGCCTTTCTGTTGGCCTCGGGAAAACCGCAATCCCTGGAGCGCCTGTTCGAACTCTTCGAAGAAGGCGAGCGCCCGGAGCCGGCGGTTTTCAAGAAAGCCCTGACCATTCTGGGCAAGTCCTGCGATGGCCGCGCGTACGAGTTGAAGGAAGTCGCTTCCGGCTTTCGCCTGCAAATTCGCGAGAAGTTTTCGCCGTGGGTCGGGCGTTTGTGGGAAGAGCGGCCGCAGCGTTACTCGCGCGCCATGCTCGAAACCATCGCCTTGATCGCCTACCGACAGCCGATCACCCGGGGCGAGATCGAAGATGTGCGGGGCGTGGCGGTCAACAGCCAGATCGTCAAGACGCTGATGGAACGCGAGTGGATCCGTATCGTTGGCTACCGCGACGTGCCGGGTAAACCGGCGATGTTCGCCACCACCAAGGCGTTTCTCGATCACTTCAACCTGAAGAACCTCGACGACCTGCCGCCGCTGGCGGAGTTGCGTGAGCTGGAACCCGACCCGGTCCTCGATTTCGACGACGCGCCGGTGCCGGCATCGCTGCAAGAGTTGGCCGATGCCAGCGCCGAGCCGGAAGAGCCGAAGGAAGAGACCAGTTTCCATACGCTGTTGCTGGAACTGGACAGCATGGAAGAGGGGATCAAGACCGATTTCGATGATCTGTTGCGAGACGGCGTGGCGCCTGAGTTTGATTCGGAACAGCCGGACATCGAGCCGGAACCTGAAATTGCCCAAATCGAGCCTGAGCCGGAAATTGAACCGGAGCAGGAAGACGACATTCTCGGCGTGGCCGAGGCTCGTGAAAAACTCCTGGCCGCCGTTGCCGCTCTGGAACAGCCGACACCCGAGCCCGAGTTAAGCGACGAAGAAGCCGAAGCCCTGGCGCTCGCCGAAGCCATCGAAGCTGAACGCCGCGAATTCGAAGACTGAAGCGTCAAAAGATCGCAGCCTGCGGCAGCTCCTATGTATGGACTCGCACCCACTGTCTACCCGCT
>NZ_JBSVXD010000261.1:0-6351 GCF_054070755.1 Pseudomonas sp. SDO5591_S426
TACAGGGTAGGTGCATTCCAACTGTAGGAGCTGCCGAAGGCTGCGATCTTTTTGCTGATCAAAGCTATAAAACCTGTACGGATTCGATCTCACACCTTCGCTGAAAACCCCTTCCCTGTGTCTAAACCTCCAAACCCCAGTGCAAAAAAGTATCGATCAAAGTGCGATGGATGATTTGTCTCGTGCTCGATTGAAGGCTGTAATCAGCACAGATTCTTCCTGCCTTCGGAAGACACAAAAACAATAACTGTCCTTCTGTAACCCGCCGGGTGCAGAAAAGGAGTGCACGATGCAACCTTCTGTAAAAGCTCTGCTTGCCCTCACCTGCATGACCCTCAGCAGCGTCAGCCTCGGCGCCCAGACCCTGACTATCGCCACCGTCAACAACAGCGACATGATCCGCATGCAAAAGCTCTCGAAAACCTTCGAGGCCGAGCATCCGGAGATCAAGCTCAATTGGGTGGTGCTCGAAGAAAACGTCCTGCGTCAGCGTCTCACCACTGACATCGCCACCCAGGGCGGGCAATTCGACGTGTTGACCATCGGCATGTACGAAGCGGCACTGTGGGGTGCCAAAGGTTGGCTGGAGCCCATGAAGGACTTGCCGGCCAGTTATGCCCTCGACGACGTGTTCCCGTCGGTTCGCGAAGGCCTTTCGGTTAAAGGCACGTTGTATGCCCTGCCGTTCTATGCCGAAAGCTCCATCACCTATTACCGCACCGACCTGTTCAAGGACGCCGGCCTGACCATGCCCGAGCGTCCTACCTGGACCCAGATCAGCGAGTTCGCCAGCAAGCTCACCAACAAAGACAAGGAACAGTACGGCATCTGCCTGCGCGGCAAGGCCGGTTGGGGCGAGAACATGGCGCTGATTACCACTGTTGCCAACGCTTACGGCGCACGCTGGTTCGATGAAAAGTGGCAGCCTGAATTCAATGGTCCAGAGTGGAAAAACGCGTTGAACTTCTATGTCGACACCATGAAAAAATCCGGCCCGCCGGGCGCGTCGAGCAACGGTTTCAACGAAAACCTGGCGTTGTTCAACAGCGGCAAATGCGCAATTTGGGTCGATGCCAGCGTCGCCGGTTCGTTCGTTACCGACAAGACCCAGAGCAAGGTCAGCGATCACGTCGGCTTCACCTACGCACCCCATGAAGTCACCGACAAAGGCTCGGCCTGGTTGTATTCCTGGGCACTGGCGATCCCGACCAGTTCCAAGGCCAAGGACGCAGCGAAGACCTTCAGCGCCTGGGCCACATCGAAGGAATACGGCGAATTGGTCGCCAAAACTGACGGCATCGCCAACGTGCCGCCAGGCACCCGGGCCTCGACCTATAGCGAGGCGTACATGAGCGCCGCGCCGTTTGCCAAGGTCACGCTGGAATCGCTCAAGGCTGCCGATCCGAGCAAGCCGAGCGCCAAACCGGTGCCGTACATCGGCATTCAACTGGTGACCATCCCTGAGTTTCAGGGCATTGGCACCCAGGTCGGAAAATCCTTCTCTGCGGCGCTGATTGGCCAGACCACGGTTGACCAGGCGCTGGCCGCGGCGCAGCAAACCACTGAGCGAGAGATGAAGCGCGCCGGTTATCCCAAATAAACCACTCGCCACTGTAGGAGCCAAGCTTGCTCGCGATGAACGATAACGCGGTCCATCCGAAGGACCGCATCGCGGCAATCGCGAGCAAGCTTTGCTCCTACAGTTGATCTTCATTTGCCTGTAGCCCATCGGTTCTGATCACCATGAATACTTCAACTGCCAAAGCTCACATGGAAATCCCTCAACCGCTGCGTAAAAGCCGGTTGACCAATCCCGGCTGGTTTCTGGTCAGCCCTTCGGTGGCATTGCTGCTGTTGTGGATGATCGTGCCGCTGGGGATGACCGTCTACTTCTCGACCATTCGCTACAACCTGCTCAATCCAGGTGAAAACGAGTTTGTCGGTCTGGAGAACTTCACTTACTTTCTGACCGATTCCGGCTTCCTGCCCGGTGCCTCCAACACCCTGTTGCTGGTGGGCAGCGTGCTGTTGATCAGCGTGGTGTTCGGTGTGCTGATCAGTGCCTTGCTGGAGGCCAGTGAGTTTTTCGGTCGCGGCATCGTGCGGGTCATGCTGATCTCGCCGTTCTTCATCATGCCCACGGTCGGCGCGTTGATCTGGAAGAACCTGATTTTTCATCCGGTGTCGGGGATCCTCGCCTACGTCTGGAAACTGTTCGGCGCGCAACCGGTGGACTGGCTGGCGCACTACCCGCTGCTGTCGATCATCATCATTGTCTCGTGGCAATGGCTGCCGTTTGCCATCCTGATCCTGATGACCGCCATGCAGTCCCTCGACCAGGAACAGAAAGAGGCCGCACGCCTCGACGGTGCCGGGCCGATCGCGATTTTCTGGCACCTGACCCTGCCGCACCTGGCGCGGCCGATTGCGGTGGTGGTGATGATCGAAACCATCTTCCTGCTCTCGGTGTTCGCCGAAATCTTCACCACCACCAACGGCGGCCCCGGCTACGCCTCGACCAACCTTGCCTACCTGATCTACAACCAGGCGCTGGTGCAGTTCGACGTCGGTATGGCGTCCGCTGGCGGTTTGATTGCGGTGGTAATCGCCAATATCGCGGCCATCGTGCTGGTGCGGATGATCGGCAAAAACCTGACAGACAAAGCCTGAGGCCCGCCATGACTCTTCAACAATCCCGCCGCCTGCAAAGCCTGCTGCTCGGCACCCTGGCCTGGGCCATCGCGATCCTGATTTTCTTCCCGATTTTCTGGATGGTGCTGACCAGTTTCAAAACCGAAATCGATGCGTTCGCCACGCCACCGCAGTTCATTTTCACGCCGACGCTGGAGAACTACCTGCACATCAATGAGCGCAGCGATTACTTCAGTTTCGCCTGGAATTCGGTGGTGATTTCCTTCAGCGCCACCGCCCTGTGCCTGCTGATTGCAGTGCCGGCGGCCTACTCCATGGCGTTCTACGAAACCCAGCGCACCAAAGGCACGCTGCTGTGGATGCTCTCCACCAAGATGCTGCCGCCGGTGGGCGTGCTGATGCCGATCTACCTGCTGGCCAAGAGTTTTGGCCTGCTGGACACGCGTATCGCCCTGATCATCATCTACACGCTGATCAACCTGCCGATCGTGGTCTGGATGATTTACACCTACTTCAAGGACATCCCCAAAGACATCCTCGAAGCCGCCCGCCTCGACGGCGCAACACTGTGGCAGGAAATGGTCCGGGTGCTGCTGCCGATCGCGAAGGGCGGCCTGGCATCGACAGTCTTGCTGTCGCTGATCCTGTGCTGGAACGAGGCGTTCTGGTCGCTGAACCTGACCTCGTCTAAAGCCGCGCCGCTGACTGCGCTGATCGCTTCGTACTCAAGCCCCGAAGGACTGTTCTGGGCCAAGTTGTCGGCGGTCTCGACCCTTGCCTGTGCGCCAATCCTGATCTTCGGCTGGATCAGCCAGAAACAACTGGTGCGCGGCCTGTCGTTTGGCGCCGTGAAATGAATCCAAAGCAAAAGATCGCAGCCTGCGGCAGCTCCTACAGGGGAACTGCCGGCCGCCCAAGGCAGGAGCTGCCGAAGGCTGCGATCTTTTGATCTTAAAAAACAACAAGCGGAGGCCCATCATCATGGCCAACCTGAAAATCAAGAATCTGCAAAAAGGCTTCGAAGGCTTTTCCATCATCAAGGGCATCGACCTGGAAGTGAACGACAAGGAGTTCGTGGTCTTCGTCGGCCCGTCAGGCTGCGGTAAATCCACTCTGCTGCGCTTGATCGCCGGCCTCGAGGAAGTCAGCGGCGGCACCATCGAACTCGATGGCCGCGACATCACCGAAGTCAGCCCGGCCAAGCGCGACCTGGCGATGGTGTTCCAGACCTACGCCCTGTACCCGCACATGAGCGTGCGCAAGAACATGTCGTTCGCCCTTGATCTGGCCGGCGTGCCCACGGCCGAAGTGGAAAGGAAAGTCGGCGAAGCGGCGCGCATCCTTGAGTTGGGGCCGATGCTTGAGCGCAAACCCAAGCAACTCTCCGGTGGTCAGCGTCAGCGTGTGGCAATCGGCCGGGCAATCGTGCGCAACCCGAAAATCTTCCTGTTCGACGAACCGTTGTCCAACCTCGACGCGGCCCTGCGGGTGCAAATGCGCCTGGAGCTGCTGCGCCTGCACAAAGACCTGCAAGCGACGATGATCTACGTGACGCACGATCAGGTCGAAGCCATGACCATGGCCGACAAAGTCGTCGTGCTCAATGGCGGTAAGATCGAGCAAGTCGGCTCGCCGTTGGACCTCTATCACCAGCCGGCCAACCTGTTCGTCGCCGGGTTCCTTGGCACACCGAAAATGGGCTTCCTCAAAGGCAACGTCACCCGTGTCGACGGCCAGGGTTGTGAAGTGCAACTGGACGCCGGCACGCGCATCAGCCTGCCGCTGAGCGGTGCCAACCTGAGCGTCGGGGGCGCGGTGACGCTGGGCATTCGTCCGGAACATCTGGAACTGGCCAAACCGGGCGACTGCACCTTGCAAGTCACCGCCGACGTCAGCGAACGCCTGGGCAGCGACACTTTCTGCCACGTTCGAACCGCTTGCGGTGAAGCCCTGACCATGCGCGTACGCGGTGACCTGGCGAGCCGTTATGGCGAAACCCTGAGCCTGCACCTGGACGCCGAACACTGCCATTTATTCGATGCCGACGGCGTGGCGCTGACCCGCCCACTGCGCGTTGCCGCCTGATTCCAGAGAGCTTGTGATGAAACTCAATAAACAGAACCTCCACCGCCTCGCCCCTGAGGTGGTCCTGCCCGCCTACGCCCTGAGCGATACGCGCCAAGGCATCGCCCACATCGGCGTCGGCGGTTTCCACCGCGCGCATCAGGCGTATTACACCGACGCGCTGATGAACACCGGCGAAGGCCTGGACTGGGCGATTTGCGGCGTCGGCCTGCGCGCGGAAGACCGTCGCGCCCGTAATGACCTCAAAGAACAGGATTACCTGTTCACCCTGTTCGAATTGGGTGATACCGACGACACCGAAGTCCGCGTCATTGGCGCCATTCGCGACATGCTGCTGGCCGAGGACGGCGCCCAGGCGCTGATCGACAAACTCGCCGATCCGCAGATCCGGATTGTCTCGCTGACCATCACCGAGGGTGGTTACTGCATCGACGACAGCAACGGCGAGTTCATGGCGCACCTGCCGCAGATCCAGCACGATCTGGCCAACCCGGACGCACCGAAAACCGTGTTCGGTTTTCTCTGCGCGGCACTGGCCAAACGCCGTGCGGCCGGTACGCCTGCGTTCACTTTGATGTCTTGCGATAACCTGCCGCACAACGGCGCGGTGACGCGCAAAGCCCTGTTGGCGTTCGCCACATTGCTCGATTCCGGGTTGCGCGACTGGATCGACGCCAACGTCAGCTTCCCCAATGCCATGGTCGACCGCATCACACCGATGACCAGCACCGAACATCGCCTGCAACTGGCAGACAAACACGGAGTCGACGACGCCTGGCCGGTGGTCTGCGAGCCATTCGTGCAGTGGGTGCTGGAAGACAAATTCGTCAACGGTCGCCCGGCCTGGGAAAAGGTTGGCGTGCAGTTCACCGACGACGTCACGCCTTACGAAGAAATGAAGATAAAGCTGCTGAACGGCAGCCATTTGGCCCTGACGTATCTGGGGTTTTTGAAGGGCTATCGCTTCGTTCACGAAACCATGAACGACCCGTTGTTCGTACGCTACGTGCGCGCCTACATGGATCTGGACGTCACGCCGCAACTGTCGCCGGTCCCGGGCATTGACCTGACTGACTACAAGAACACGCTGGTGGAGCGTTTTTCCAATCAGGCGATCGCCGATCAACTGGAGCGCGTGTGTTCGGACGGTTCGTCGAAGTTTCCGAAATTCACCATTCCGACGATCAACCGCCTGATCGCCGATGGCCGCGAGACCAAGCGTGCGGCGTTGGTGGTGGCGGCATGGGCCTTGTATTTGAAGGGCGTGGATGAGAATGGCGACACCTATACGATCCCGGACCCACGGGCGGTGTTCTGTCAGGCGTTGGTGGCCGATGATGTGTTGATCACCCAGCGGTTGCTGGAAGTTGAAGAGATCTTTGGTACGGCGATTCCCCGCTCGGCGGAGTTTGTCGCGGCGTTTGAGTGGTGCTGCAATAGTTTGCGGGATGTTGGGGTGACGCGGACGTTGGAGCGGGTGCTGGCGTAAGCCATGCGGTGAATCTGCTGCCGCCATCGCGGGCAAGCCCGCTCCCACAAGAATTGCGGTGAACACGGGATTTGTGAGCAACGCTAAACCTGTGGGAGCGGGCTTGCCCGCGATGGGTTTCACAC
>NZ_JBSVXD010000262.1:0-6313 GCF_054070755.1 Pseudomonas sp. SDO5591_S426
AACCTGTGTATGCGGTTTACCAGATAGACCGCAGTGCCTGAATTTACGACTGCTACGCAGCCGAACGCAGGCTTCGCCAGCTGCTACAAATTTTGTGTCAGGTCAGAACTTGAACGCCTGTCGTCCTACCAGTAACCATTTCCCATCCTGCTTCTGCCAGATCTGGAAGTTCTCGATCTCGGTGGGAACCACTTCCGTACCCTTCAGCGCCTGAGCCGAGAAGTGATGGCGGACCAGCGCGACGTCGCCGGAAACGGTGATGGTCTGGTTCTGCATCTCAAGGGTCTTGAACGCGCTTTTGCCGGTTTCGATATCGGCGATGAATTCCTTCTTGTTCTGGATCTTGCCGCTGGAATGCCCGTAGGTCAGGCTCTCGGCGGTCAAGGTCTGAAGCTGCGTGATGTTCTTGTGCAGCATGGCGTCGGTCAGATGATCAACGGCTTGCGCAACATCTTTGTCAGGCGAAGAAGTGGCGGCGGCGACGTAGCCGCTGAACAGGCAGAGAAAACCAATCAGCACTTTGACTTTTTTCATGGGTGTTTCCTTGTTGTTGTAGGTTGTCGTACAACCTAGCAGATTTCTCCTGTAATGGAAGACGCAGGGCAGTGGATTGATGGCGGGCGGCAGCTACCGCAGGTCGTAAAAATCGCAATACATGGGCACAGGCTTTCAATAAGTACGCGGATCAGTCGATAACCTTTTCAGCAATCAGACTTTAGTCGACCGACGAACGTACGAAGAGAGGAACCACAGAGTGTCCATAAAACTGCGTTTACTGTTGTTGATCGGCACAGGCGTGCTCACTGCCTTGATCATGGGGCTGGTCAGTTACCTGGGTAATGGCCAGATGGGGCAAGCGGTGCAGGACAATGACGTCGGCATGAGCGCGCTGCGCAATCATCTTGAAGCGGACATGATGCACGACGCCCTGCGCGCCGACGTGCTGTCGGCGATGCTGGTGGGCTTGGACAAAAGCACCAGTAGCAAGGCCGAGGTGCGCAGTTCCCTGGAGGAGCACACCGCGCATTTTCGCGAGATGCTCGGGGAGAATCTCAAGCTGCCGGTCGATGACTCCCTGAAAACCGCGCTGAACCAGATCAAGCCAAGCCTCGACACTTACATCAGTGCCGCCGAGCGCATCGTCAGCCTGGCCCTGGAAAATCCCGATGCGGCGCAAAAGGAACTGGGCGCCTTCAATAGCGCGTTCAGCCAACTGGAAGACCGGATGGCGGCCCTCAGCGAGTTGATCGAGAGCCACACGCAACAGACCAGCCAGGGCACGGCGCAGGCCATCAGCAACGCCAACTTCACCGTCGGCGGTGTGCTCATCGCCAGTCTGCTGTTGCTGCTCGCGTTGGGTCGTTCGGCAATCGTCAGCATCATGGGCCCATTGCAGACCGCCAGCCGTATCGCCGACAGCATCGCCCATGGCAACCTGAGCGAGCCGATTGTCGAGACGCAGCGCAACGACGAAGCCAGCCAGCTGATCCGCAGCCTGGCCACCATGCAGCGGGATCTGCGCGGCATGATCGAAGTGGTGCGCAGCAACGCCCATGGCGTCAGCGGCATGAGCGCGCAACTGAGCAACGGCTGTCACGAGGTCGCGGGCAGCAGCCAGCAACAAAGCGCCGCCGCCAGCACCATGGCCGCCGCCGCCAGCGAAATGACCGCGAGCATCGAGGAAATCACCCGACACGCCGAGCGTGCACTGGACATGGCCAATCAGGCCGAGGCACTGGCCAAGGATGGCGGACGGGTGATCCATCAAGTGGTCAACGACATGGACGGCATCGCCCGTTCGGCGCAGCAGTCGGCACAGGTGATCCGTACGCTGGACAAGGAATCCGAAGGGATTTTCAGCATCATCCAGGTGATCAAGGGCATTGCCGATCAGACCAACCTGCTGGCGCTCAACGCCGCCATCGAAGCGGCCCGCGCCGGTGAGCAGGGCCGTGGGTTTGCCGTGGTCGCCGATGAAGTCCGCAGCCTGGCCGGACGCACCAGCGCCTCGACCCAGGAAATCGCCACCATGGTCGCACGCATCCAGCAAAGCACTCGTGAAGCGGTGATCAGCATGGAGGAGGGCGTGGCTCAGGTCGATAAAGGCATGGCCGTGACCGCCGATGTCGAACGCGCCATCCGCGAAATCCTCGAGGCCACGCTCAACACCACGCAACTGGTCAACGACATCAGCCGCACCATCGGCGAGCAAAGCCTGGCCAGCAACGAAATCGCCCATCAAGTGGAGATGATTGCCGGCATGTCCGAGGGCAACAGCAAGGTGATCGGGCAGACGGCTTCGACCACGGATGAGTTGTCGAGTCTGGCGGGGCAGTTGTCGCAGTCGGTGGATCGGTTCAGGCTTTGAGGTGTGGCTGAAAAGATCGCAGCCTTCGGCAGTTCCTACATTGGAATGCGTTTCCCTGTAGGAGCTGCCGAAGGCTGCGAACTTTTGACTTTAAAGATACTTATCCGTCACCGCCCCCTCCGAAGCACTGGAAACCGTCTTCGCATACTTGGCCAACACCCCACGCTTGTACTTCGATTCCGGCCGCACCCAGCGGGTCTTGCGCTCGGCCAATTCAGCATCGGACACATCCACCGTGATCTGCCGGGTTTCCGCATCGATGGTGATTTTGTCGCCGTTCTCGATCAGCGCAATCGGCCCGCCATCAAAGGCTTCCGGCGTGATATGGCCCACCACGAAACCGTGTGAGCCACCGGAAAAACGCCCGTCGGTGATCAGCGCCACATCCTTGCCCAAGCCCTTGCCCATCACCGCCGAAGTCGGCGAAAGCATTTCGCGCATGCCCGGCCCACCCTTGGGCCCTTCGTAGCGAATCACGATCACTTCGCCGGGTTGCACTTCGCCGTTGAGAATGCCTGCCAGCGCACCTTCTTCACCGTGATAAACCCGCGCCGTGCCTTCAAAGCGCAAGCCTTCCTTGCCGGTAATCTTGGCCACCGCGCCGGTGGGCGAGAGGTTGCCGCGCAGGATGACGAGGTGTGAATCCTTTTTGATCGGCCGGTCGAAGGGCAGGATCACGTCCTGGCCATCGGGGTAGTCAGGCACGTTTTCCAGGTTTTCGGCCAGTGTCTTGCCGGTGACGGTCATGGCGTCGCCATGCAACATGCCGGCCGCCAGCATGCGCTTCATCAACGGCTGAATGCCGCCGATGGCCACCAGCTCGCTCATCATGTATTTGCCGCTGGGCCGCAGGTCGGCGACCACCGGGGAAATCTTGCCCAGTTCGACGAAGTCATCCAGGGTCAGCTCGACATCCACCGCGTGGGCCATGGCCAACAGGTGCAGCACGGCATTGGTCGAGCCGGCGAGGGCGATCACCACGCGAATCGCGTTTTCGAAGGCCTTGCGGGTCATGATGTCGCGTGGTTTCAGGTCGAGCTTGAGCAGCTCCATGACCTGCTGGCCGGCGCGGAAACTGTCCGAGGCCTTGTCGCTGCCGACGGCGTCCTGGGAGCTGGAACCCGGCAGGCTCATGCCCAACGCTTCGATGGCCGAAGCCATGGTGTTGGCGGTGTACATGCCGCCGCAGGAACCGGGACCGGGGATCGCCACTTCCTCGATCTGCTTGACCTGGATTTCGCTGATGTCACCGCGCGCATGCTGGCCCACGGCTTCGAACACGGAAATGATGTCGGTGTGGCCGGCGCCGGGGCGGATGGTGCCGCCATAGACGAAGATCGACGGCCGATTCAGCCGCGCCATGCCGATCAGGCACCCCGGCATGTTCTTGTCACAACCGCCCACAGTCACCAGCCCGTCGAAGCCTTCGCAACCGGTCACCACCTCGATGGAATCGGCGATTACCTCGCGGGACACCAGCGAATATTTCATGCCTTCGGTGCCGTTGGCGATGCCGTCGGAAATGGTGATGGTGTTGAAGATCACGCCTTTGGCGCCGGCAGCATTTGCGCCTTTCTCGGCTTCGATCGCGAGCTTGTCGATGTGCATGTTGCAGGGCGTGACCATGGCCCAGGTCGACGCGATGCCGATCTGCGGTTTCAGGAAGTCTTCGTCGGTAAAACCCACCGCTCGCAACATGGCCCGGGCGGGCGCGGCTTCGACGCCGTCGATCACTTGGGAGGAGTACTTGCGCAGATAGTCGTTATCGCTCATGACGATGCACCCATTGAGGCAAACAGCATCAGTATAGAGGCCCGGCAGCGTGTATCCGGACTAACCAGTCGGGAACAGACGCGCGGGTTTGTCGTGACGTGATATTCTTTACGCCAACTTGGTTTGACCTATTCAGTTTTCCTGTCCTTGAGACGGGCGAACAGAATCACTGTCGCTCAAGTAGCTGAAGCCAAAAAAGATAAGAAGTCAGTTCAGTAGGGACATATAACGAGGGTCGATGCATTCAATCGGCCTTGTGTGCCCAGCCTGCGATTCGAAGGTGCCAGAGCCCGTGATCTACCGTGAAACACGGGGCTGCGTGCGTAAGAATGGAAGGGCGGATGGCGTTTTATCATAGGTGCTACAGATGTTTAAAAAAGTGAACACGGCCCTGCTGGGGTTGGCGTTGTCGTTGGGGATGACGACGGCCCAGGCCGAAGAGGCCAAAAAAGTCGATGTACTGCTGATTGGTGGCGGCATCATGAGCGCGACCCTGGGTGTGTGGCTCAATGAGCTGGAACCCGGCACTTCGATGGAAATGATCGAGCGCCTCGACGGCGTCGCCCTGGAAAGCTCCAACGGCTGGAACAACGCCGGTACCGGTCACTCCGCCCTGGCCGAGCTGAACTACACGCCGGAAGACGACAAAGGCAACGTTTCGATCCCGAAAGCGGTTGAAATCAACGAAGCCTTCCAGATCTCCCGTCAGTTCTGGGCCTGGCAGGTTCAGCAAGGCGTGCTGAAGAACCCGCGTTCGTTCATCAACTCCACGCCGCACATGAGCTTTGTGTGGGGCGACGACAACATCAAGTTCCTGAAAAAGCGCTACGAAGCCCTGCAAGCGAGCCCACTGTTCGCCGGCATGCAGTACTCCGAAGACCCGGCTGTGATCAAGAAGTGGGTCCCGCTGATGATGGAAGGGCGTGACCCGAACCAGAAAGTCGCGGCCACCTGGAGCCCGATCGGCACCGACGTGAACTTCGGCGAAATCACCCGCCAGTTCGTTGCCCATCTGCAAACCACACCGAAATTCGACTTGAAGCTGTCCAGCGAAGTGCAGGACATCACCAAGAACGACGACGGCACCTGGCGCGTCAGCTACAAAAACCTGAAAGACGGCACCAAGTCCGAAACCGACGCCAAGTTCGTGTTCATCGGCGCCGGCGGCGGTGCATTGCACTTGCTGCAGAAGTCCGGCATTCCTGAAGCCAAGGAATACGCAGGCTTCCCGGTAGGCGGCTCGTTCCTCGTGACCGAGAACCCGACCATCGCCGAGCAACACCTGGCCAAGGCCTACGGCAAAGCCTCCGTCGGTGCACCGCCGATGTCGGTTCCACACCTGGACACCCGCGTGCTGGACGGCAAGCGCGTGATCCTGTTTGGCCCATTTGCGACCTTCAGCACCAAGTTCCTCAAGGAAGGTTCGTACCTGGACCTGCTGACCACCACGACCACGCACAACGTGTGGCCGATGACCAAGGTCGGCATCAAGGAATACCCGCTGGTCGAGTACCTTGCCGGTCAACTGATGCTGTCTGACGAAGACCGCCTCAACGCCCTGAAGGAATACTTCCCGAACGCCAAAGCCGAAGACTGGCGCCTGTGGCAAGCGGGCCAGCGCGTGCAGATCATCAAGCGTGATGAAGCCGCTGGTGGCGTGCTGAAACTGGGCACCGAAATCGTCGCTTCGCAAGACGGCACCATCGCCGGCCTGCTGGGCGCTTCCCCAGGCGCATCGACTGCCGCACCGATCATGCTGACCGTGCTGCAGAAAGTCTTCAAGGACAAGGTCGCGACCCCGGCGTGGCAAGAGAAGCTGCACCAGATCGTGCCGAGCTACGGCACTCAGCTGAACGGCAATCCTGAAAAGGTTGCGCAGGAGTGGGCCTACACCGCCAAGGTGCTGGAACTGACTCCGCCACCGGTGATCGGGCAGGTAGCTGCTCCGGTGACTGCGCCGGCTGAAGCGCCTAAGGCACCGAAAGAGAATGCTGCGAGTGATATGGCGTTGTGATCCGGTTGCTTCACCGTTGAGGTGAGGCGCTTGGATTAGCTGATCCGCAGAAAAGAAAGCCCGCTGACTGGTATCGGTCAGCGGGCTTTTTGTTGACCTTCCTGTAGGAGCTGTCGAGTGAAACGAGGCTGCGATCTTTTGATCTGTGCTTTAAAAGA
>NZ_JBSVXD010000263.1:0-6265 GCF_054070755.1 Pseudomonas sp. SDO5591_S426
GCATTCCAATGTAGGAGCTGCCGCAGGCTGCGATCTTTTTACAGGCCGCGCAAATCCCGCTCTTCGATCGGCCGGCTCTGGCGCAGGCGTTTGCCGCCCAACACCACCCAGTCGATCAGACGGAACAGGCACTCGATGCCGAACGACAGCAGCAGCGCGCCGCTCATGCCCCAGATCATCGCTTCCGGGGTCAGCAGGATCTGGTAGCTGTAGCCATTCCAGGTTTCCTTGCGAATGTCCGGATCGGCGGCCAGCACCACTTGCAGGAAGCGGATGTACCACGGCCCTTGCATCGCCTGGAACTGTTTATCCAGCGCCACCTGACGGGTCAGCAGGTTGCTGAGGCTGTCGGCATCACTGCGAAAGATCGGGTCTTCGCTGGCGCGGTAATGGGCCACCAATGCCTGCATATCACCCTTGAAAAACTGATTGGCGGTGTTCTGGAACCCGCTCAAACCGGTTTGCGCCTCAATCAGATGCGCTTCGATCCGCTTGGCGTAATCGTTGATGAACCCCGGCACCTGGACACCGATCAACAGGCCCGCCGCGAATAACACCAGCCGTAGATAACTGAGCAACATGGGGAGCAGATCCTTATTCGGTCATGCCCTGGCTGACGCATTCACCGCGTCGCCACAGGCTCCATTGGCCCGGTTCGTAACGGGTCCAGGTTTCGTTTTCGGTCAGGGGTTCGGTGGCGATCACGGTGACCACGTCGTTGGGCGTGGTTTCGGCCTGGAAGTCGACGATCACATCGACGTCCTTCAAGCGCGCCGGGCCGAACGGGGCGCGACGGGTAATCTGCGCCAGTTTGGTCGAGCAGTAGCAGAACAACCAGTCGCCATCGCTGAGCAAGCAGTTGAACACGCCTTTGTTGCGGTATTCGGCGCAGGCAGCGACCAGATCCGGCAGCAGCTCTTCGACCTCGACCGGCTCGGGAAACGCCGCACGTACACGGTTGAGCAAATCGCAAAATGCCGCTTCGCTGTCGGTATCGCCAACCGGGCGATAGAAACTGGCCTTCGGCTGAAAGTCGGCCAATTGGCCGTTATGGGCGAAACACCAATTGCGCCCCCACAACTCTCGGACGAACGGATGGGTGTTGGACAGGCAGACCTTGCCGACGTTGGCCTGGCGAATGTGCCCGATCACCACTTCGCTCTTGATCGGATAACGCTGCACCAGGTTCGCGACTTCGGACTCGCAGCTCGCCGCCGGGTCCTGGAACAGTCGCAGCCCGCGACCTTCATAGAAAGCAATGCCCCAGCCATCACGGTGCGGGCCGGTGCGGCCACCGCGCTGCATCAGCCCGGTGAAGCTGAACACGATATCGGTCGGGACATTGGCGCTCATGCCCAATAACTCACACATGCTCGGACTCTCGCTCAATGGCAGGGGGCAAGGTTACAGACGAGGTTCGACCCGCATGCGCTGGGGATTGCTCGGCAAAGGCGGACGGCCGTAGCGATCATCGCCGGCACCGCCGAACGGATGATCTTCCTCCGGTTCGTCGGCACGGGCGGCGGCCTTGGCGGCGGCAGCCTGCTCCTTGCGGGCATTCGCGGCGCGCTCGATGGGGAAGCGAATCGCCACGATCACAAGGTAAATGCCGAATGCGATCATGCCGTACATGAACAGATCGGAAATCGCTCGCCACGCGTTATTGCCGACCTTGAACAACAGGTCAAGTGCGGTAATGGCAATGGCCGGGGCGACCTTTTCCTTTACCGGGTCAATGATGGTCGGGCTGAACAGCAGCACCGCCATCAGCAACCGCAGCGGCTCACGCAGCCAACGCCACATCCAGCGGGTAATGCGCATCCACACCAACAGGCAGCCCAAAGCGGCAAAGGCGTAGAGGCCCCAAGCGATCAGATAGTCGTTCTCGGTCATGGTGTCCATGGCAAGGCAGGCAAAGAGGCGCTTATGATAACGGCTTTTCGCCCGTCAGGCTGCCCCGCTGACGGCGTCGCCTATTTCGAATACTGTCCGAGAGCCATTCATGTCCTTATCCGCGAACGCCAACATGCCCCCGATCGCCCACAAGGCCGAAGGTTCCGACCCGTATGCCTGGCTGCAGGAGCGCGACACCGCTGCGGTGCTCGACTACCTCAAGGCTGAAAACAGCTATCAGGAAGCACAAACCGCCGATCAGGCCGGTCTGCGTGAAACCCTGTTCGAGGAAATCAAAGGCCGGATTCTCGAAACCGACCTGTCCCTGCCTTCGCCGTGGGGCCCGTATCTGTATTACACGCGCACCACGGCGGGCGACGAATACGCCCGCCATTACCGTTGCCCGCGTCCGGTCGACGACAGCCTGACCCTCGATGAAAGCCAGGAACAACTGCTGCTGGACCCGAACGTGCTGGCCAATGGCGGCTTCTTTTCCCTGGGCGCGTTCAGTATCAGCCCGGACCACCAACGTCTGGCCTACAGCATCGATTCCACAGGTGATGAGATCTACACGCTGTTCGTGAAGGAATTGTCCGACGGTCGTGTCAGTGAACTGGAATTCCAGGACTGCGACGGCAGCATGACCTGGGCCAATGACAGCCTGACGCTGTTCTTCGGCGAACTGGACGACACCCATCGCCCGCACAAGCTGTACCGCTATCGTCTGGACGGCACCGCGGCCGAGGAAGTGTTCCATGAGCCCGACGGTCGCTTCTTCATGCATTGCTATCGCGCCAGCTCCGAGCAGCAACTATTGCTATCCGTGGGTAGCAAGACCACCAGCGAAGTCTGGGTGCTCGACGCCAACCAGCCGCAACAAGCCTTTACCTGTATTGCGCCACGGGTCGAAGACCATGAGTACGACGTCGACCACGGCGCCCTCGACGGCCAATGGACCTGGTTCATCCGCACCAACCGCGACGGCATCAACTTCGCCCTGTACACCGCCGTCGATACCGGCTCTGCGCCGATCGAAGCCGATTGGCAGAACCTGATCCCCCACAGCGATACAGTGATGATCGATGGCATGAGCCTGAACGCCGGCGCCATGACGCTGAGCTTGCGCGAAGGTGGCCTGCCGATCATCGAAGTCCATCCGCAAGATCTGCCGAGCTACCGGGTGCAATTGCCGGACGCGGCCTACAGCCTGCATGTGCAAAACAGTCTGGAATTCGTCAGCGAGCGGATTCGCCTGCGTTATGAAGCGTTGAACCGTCCGGCGCAGATCCGTCAACTGCAACTGAGCAACGGCGAACAGCAAGTGCTCAAGCAAACCCCGGTGCTCGGCCCGTTCGACGCCGACGCCTACGTCAGCCAGCGCCTGTGGGCCACCGCGCCTGACGGCACGCAGGTGCCGATCAGCCTGGTGGTCAAACGCGAAGCCCTCGGCAAACCGGTGCCGCTGTATCTGTACGGCTACGGCGCCTATGGCGAAAGTCTTGATCCGTGGTTCTCCCACGCACGCTTGAGCCTGCTCGATCGCGGCATGGCGTTTGCCATTGCACACGTGCGTGGCGGCGGCGAGCTGGGCGAAGCCTGGTATCGCGCGGGCAAGCAGGAGCACAAGCACAACACCTTCAGCGACTTCATCGCCTGTGCCGAACACTTGATCGCCAATGGTATCACCACCGCGCCACAATTGGCGATCAGTGGTGGCAGTGCCGGTGGCCTGTTGATCGGCGCGGTGCTCAACCAACGGCCAGAGTTGTTCGGCGCGGCGATTGCCGAAGTGCCGTTCGTCGACGTGCTCAATACCATGCTCGACCCGGAGTTGCCGCTGACCGTCACCGAATACGACGAGTGGGGTAATCCTGAAGAACCCGACGTCTATGAGCGGCTCAAGGCTTACGCCCCGTACGAAAACGTTACGGCACAAGCCTATCCGGCCACGCTGGTCATCGCCGGCTACAACGACAGCCGCGTGCAGTACTGGGAAGCGGCCAAGTGGGTGGCGAAATTGCGCGCGACCAAAACCGACACCAATCCCCTGCTGCTCAAGACCGAACTGGGCGCTGGGCATGGCGGGATGAGCGGTCGATATCAGGGATTGCGTGACGTTGCACTCGAATACGCATTTTTGTTCAAGGTTTTGCGGATTGCCTGAGGAACTTGATCCGATGAACCGGTCTTAATTCCGTACATCGGGAGCCGATACAACAACGTCCCCTGTAGGAGCACAGCTTGCTCGCGATGAGGCCGCCACATTCAATATCAATTTTGACTGAATCGCCGCCATCGCCAGCAAGCTGTGCTCCTACAGGGCAATGCCAAACTCGGAAACAGACACAACAAAAAAGACCGCAAAAAAATGTCAGAACCGACCTTACTCAATAACGAAATCCGCGACTGGCTGATGGACTGCGGCCTGTTCAACCAGCTATTGCCGGCAGATTTTGCCGCCGCTTCGGGCTATTTCAGCATCAGCACCATTGCCCAGGGCGAACAGATTTTCCAGGAGGGCGATGCCGGCAGTTTCATGTGCATCATCCACACCGGCCAAGTAGCGGTACAAAAATCCACCGCCGACGGACAACGGGTGACCATCGCTACCCTGCGCAGTGGCCGTTCATTCGGTGAAATGGCCGTGCTCGACGGCGAACGTCGCTCGGCCAGTTGCGTGGCGGCGAGCAACTGCCAGTTGCTCAACCTCGGCAAGGACTCACTGGAAAAGATGCTCAACGACGCCCCGAAAATCGCCGCCAAGATCATCCGCGCCCTCGCCGTCTCCCTGTCCAAGCGCTTGCGCATGGCCGACGGGCAACTGCTATCGCAACAGGTCTAACCGCCGGGTGACTTGACCTTCGGCGGATTCTGCTCGATCCCCGGCACCGGCTGATCCTTGGTCGGCGGGCTCGGTCTCTCGATAGGCACCAACGGCGGACCGCCACTGCCCGGGCCGACTTTCGGCATGGGCGCGGGAGTGATTTGCGGATACGGCGTGGGGGTTGCGGTGCCGGGCGAACCGGGCATCGGCGCGGGACTGACGGGCGAAGTCTGTAGCGTCTGGGCCTGCACTGCAGTAATCGAGAGCGCGGCCAGGGCAATGACCGTTAGAATGGTGCGCTTCATCAATGGCTCCGTTGGCCTTGTTGTCATTTGCAGGCTACTCCCAACTGCGTCCGTTTGCCTTCCCCTGTGCTGCCAATTTTCTTCAAGTGAGCCCCATGAAACGTTTCGTTCTGCTCGATACCGCCCCTATTCCCGAAAACGGCGGTGCCCTTTGCCTGTTCGAGTACGGCGAGGATTTCGTCATCAAGATCCAGGGCGGCGACGGCGGGCAACTGATGAACACGCGCATGCACGGTTCCGAAGATGCCCTGGCCGAGATCCCCTGCCGCAAGGTCGCCGGTCGGCCGAATTCGCGGGTGTTGATCGGTGGACTGGGCATGGGTTTCACCCTCGCCTCGGCGCTCAAGCACCTGGGCAAGAACGCTGAAGTGGTGGTTGCCGAGCTGGTCCCCGGCGTCGTGGAATGGAACCGTGGGCCGTTGGGCGAGAAGGCCGGAAACCCGCTCCTGGACCCGCGCACGGTGATCCGCCTGGAAGACGTGGCCAAAGTGCTGCAAGCCGAGCCGCAAGGCTTCGACGCGATCATGCTCGACGTCGACAATGGCCCCGAAGGCCTGACCCAGCGAGCCAACAGCTGGCTCTACTCCGCTGGCGGCCTGAGTGCCTGCGCCAAGGCCCTGCGGCCAAAAGGCGTGCTGGCGGTCTGGTCGGCCAGCGCGGACCGGCAGTTTTCCGACAAACTGAAAAAAGCCGGGTTCAAGGCCGAGGAAGTGCAAGTCTTCGCCCACGGCAACAAGGGCACCCGCCACACCATCTGGATTGCCGAGAAGCTCAAGGGCTGAGCTAAACTGCGTTTATACCGTCATTAGTCATTTAACAAAGGTGAACCCATGAGTTCGTCCACCCCAACCAACACGTCGAAGCTGGACCGCATCCTCGCCGACAACCAGCGCGACAAGGAAATGGGCTACCGCGACAAGGCCCTGAAGATGTACCCGCACGTGTGCGGCCGCTGCGCCCGTGAATTCTCCGGCAAGCGCCTGAGCGAACTGACCGTGCACCACCGCGACCACAACCACGACAACAACCCGCAGGACGGTTCGAACTGGGAGCTGTTGTGCCTGTATTGCCACGACAACGAACACTCGCGCTACACCGACCAGCAGTATTTCGGCGAAGGCTCGCTGAGCACGCCGAAAATCGCCAAGGCGACGCATAACCCGTTTGCCGCGTTGGCCGGGTTGATGAAGAAAGAAGATTAAAAGCAAAGATCGCAGCCTGCGGCAGCTCCTACATTGGGACG
>NZ_JBSVXD010000264.1:0-6253 GCF_054070755.1 Pseudomonas sp. SDO5591_S426
GTACGTACGGTGGTGTGAGAGGACGGCGGATGTAAATCCGCCTCCTACTCGATTTGAGGTTACTGCCCGGCGTTGCGCGCGTGGCGGTAATCGCTGACAGCTTCGTAAACGGCTTTGCGCAGGCGGTTGATGCCACCGATCGGGCGATGCGCTTCAAGGCCGAACCATGGGTTGAAGGACTGGTTGTCGCATTGCAGATTCAGCGCCGGCGTATCGAAATCCTGCGCCGGTACTTTGATCCGCGCCACGGTCTGGAACGGCGCATCGCTCTCGCGCCACTCAATACTGGTGTCTTCGATCGGCATGTACTTGTTCGCGTCCTGGCGCTGGATCTGCAGGACGAAGCATGCGGGCACCCGATCGGTCGACAACTGTTGGTTCAGCGCGCTGCGCAGGAAGTTAGGCAACTTCTGGTTTTGCGCGGGCAGGTTGTACGCCGGGCAGCTTTCCGGGTCGGGCATCACGCGAAACTTGGCATTGGCCTCACCGAATTTGTACGGCGAAACCGAAAAATAGGTGGTCTGGGTCGGGCTCGACGGAGCAGGGGACAGCGTCGCCAGGGCGATAAAAAGGTGACGAACCTGCCAGCTACGCGGATCCCAGCCCGGAAAGAACGCCATCATCTTCTTGCCATCCGCTTGGGCGGCAACGTTCTGACGATACTCGGCGACATCGCTGACGAAGAAATTCGGATGGCTGAACATCACGAAGTCCTGTTCGCCTCGTTGCTGCTGATCGCTCAGCAGTTGCTTGCCCGGCACATCGAGCAGCTTGATCGCCATGCCTCGGGCATCACGGATGCTGTCGAACTGTGGATAAGCGTTGCCGTTGGACAGGCGCATCGTCGCCTGCCAGGTTTTACCGGGCTCGCTGAACACACCCTGACGCAACTCGCCTGCCAGCTCCGGCAACACCTGCACTTCGGCTTTCACACAACCGTGGGCCTTGGCATGGGCATCACGCAGGTAGCGGGTGCTTTCGCGGTGTTGGTCGACGATACGCACGGCGGTCTGAATGATGTCTTGAGTCATCGCCGCTTCGCCGTCGGGGATCAGTTCTTGCGCTGATACCGGTCCACGGTGTTGCCAGGCAAACCACGCCGTGGCCAGCGCCCAGCCGAGAAGCCCAAGCGCCAACAACCACAGCAACGTCTTGCCGAGAAAAGCACCGAGGCGCAGCCAGAGGACCTTCAACATTGGGAAATCCTTTCGCTAATAAGCAGAGTCATGGCAATTGCGACTCCAGCGGGCCGCCCAACACCTTCAAATACTCCAGCAATGCCCAGCGCTCCTGCGGTTGCAACAGGCGGCCGATCACGCCGTTGCCGAGCTTGCCGGAGCGGAATTCGTGACCGCTGTTGTGGTTGCCGGTGATGCGCGTGTCGAACAGGAAGCCGTTGGTAAAGGCTTCGGTGCGATAGCCCAAGTGTTTCGGGTCGTACTCGAACGTGCCTTTGTAGAACGTCGTTGCGCGCTCATCCTGCGGCGAGAGCAATTGATAAATGCTTGGCACCGAACCGTTGTGCAGAAACGGCGCCGTTGCCCACACACCCGCCAGTGGTCGAGCCTTGTAGGCGCGCAGTTCCCTGACTCCAATCGACAGGCCGAAACCATCCATCTCCGGACGCTGGGCCGGGGTGATGCCGGCCTCACGATAAGCGCGGTTCTCGACGAATGCGGTGACATACGCCAACCCCTTGGCCACCGACATCTGGCTCATGTCCAGCGGCTCTGTGGGTTTGGGATCGACATCCAGCTTTTCCAGCTCCGCCTGATTCCATTGCAATGCCGTCAGGTCGAAGCGATGGTCGGCGATATTGTTGGCGGCGCCGGGATCAGTACCGATGTGTTCCACCGGGATCATTTTCAGGTGTTGTACGTATCGGCCTTCGCCTTGCGTCACTCGGGGGACGTGGCAGCCGGCACAGTTCTCGGCGAACAGTGCGCGGCCTTTGGCGGCCAGGGGCTTATCGATTGTGCCCAGCAATGCCTCTGGCCAGGCGGGTGGTTCGAGTCGTTGCAGGGTCTCTTCAATCAGGTGCAAATCGCGTACACGCACACTGGAGGGGTAACGATCATCGCCCATCAGTGGCTGGCGGTTTTTGTCGAAGAAGTCAAGCGTGGCGCCGACGCCCAGGGCTTCACCAATATTGCGTGCCATCGGCTGCTGTGCCGAGCCGTTCCACTGCACCCAGTCGAAGGTCCACATGTCCCACAACTGCGGATAGTCAACGGGGGCATTGGCCACGCGGTAGTTGGCGGGGGAGATCGCATCGCCGAAGCTGGCGTTGGCAATGCGTCCGAAGGCATCGGTACGTCCCGGGCCTTCTTCGGTCGGATAGAGCCCGCGATGTGTGTCGTTCCAGGCCACCTTCAGGAAAGTGTCGAGGGAGCTTTTGAACTCCTTGCGCAGTTGCTGGTGTCGGACGTCGTAATCAGCGCCCAGGACTTTGCGGGCGAAGCGTTCGAATTTCCATGGGTTGTAGTAAGTCGAGGTCAGACTCGCCACCAAGGCTTGTCCGAAACTGCCGCCCTTGAGTGTAGGAACGCTGGAAGGCAAAACATGCTGTGCCGAACCGCCGTCGATGCGCACGGCCTGACCTTTGAAGCGCAGCTCTCCGGTGTGGCAGGCGGCGCAGGTAATATCCAGAAACGTATCCGGGCTGCCGGGGTTCTGGTGCCGGGCAAAGCCCACGGGCAGGTTGCCGGGGTTGTTCGGCGTGGGTTTCTGGCCTGGGTCGATCAGGAAGCCGAACCGCGCGAGGTATTCGGGTGCGGCGAAGCGCTGTTGCGAGAAGGGCAGTTCCAGCGCGGTGAACCAGTCGTAGCGCAAGCCTTTGACCTGAGTGCCCTGTGGCGTGAAGTAATACGCCTCGCGGTCGGCAGCGCTCCATTGCTCCAGGTAATGCACCTGTTGCGCGGGCGTCCAGAGCGGCAGTTTCGGGTTTACGACGTAGTACAAAACCACGGCCAGGCCCAGCCCCAGCAGCACAATGATCAGAACCAGCAAGCGGAATAAGAGGCGCAAGATGAACATCCTTGTCGATTTGTTCTGCCGTTATGCCTGAGTCCCCGATAAGCGGCAAGTGGCCATTACGCCAGATGCCGTGGGACACGGGAGCGGCCTTCGTAAGAGGCAGATGACAGAAGTTTCATCATCCCCACCCGCAAAAGCGTTTAAACACCTGAACTTATCGGAAATCTCCGGCTCTCATGCCGGTAGCCATTGGTCGTGGCCGCCTGATAAGCTCGCGGCTTTACTCGATTGCCCTTTAGGCGCATGAACAAGGAAATAGCATGAAACAGCATCGGTTGGCGGCGGCGGTGGCCCTGGTAAGCCTGGTACTCGCGGGTTGCGATTCGCAGACCAGCGTAGAGCTGAAAACCCCGGCGCAGAAAGCTTCCTACGGCATTGGTCTGAACATGGGCAAGAGCCTGGCTCAGGAAGGCATGGATGATCTGGATTCCAAAGCCGTAGCCCAGGGCATCGAAGATGCCGTCGGCAAGAAAGAGCAGAAACTCAAAGACGAAGAGTTGGTTGAAGCGTTCGCCGCACTGCAAAAGCGTGCCGAAGAACGTATGGCCAAGATGAGCGAAGAGTCGGCAGCCGCCGGTAAGAAATTCCTCGAAGAAAACGCCAAGAAAGCTGGCGTCGTGACCACTGCTTCGGGCCTGCAGTACGAAGTGGAAAAGAAAGCTGATGGCGCTCAGCCGAAGCCGACTGACGTAGTGACCGTTCACTACACCGGCAAGCTGACCAATGGCACCGTATTCGACAGCTCCGTCGAGCGCGGCAGCCCGATCGATCTGCCGGTCAGCGGTGTGATCCCGGGTTGGGTCGAAGGCCTGCAACTGATGCACGTCGGCGAGAAGTACAAGTTGTACATTCCTAGCGAACTGGCTTACGGCGCGCAAAGCCCAAGCCCGGCAATCCCGGCCAACTCGGTGCTGGTATTCGACCTGGAACTGCTGGCGATCAAGGATCCATCCAAAGAAGACGCCGCCAAGTAATCCGCGTCTGCTTTGAAAACAACGCCCCGCTTATGCGGGGCGTTGTTGCATCTGGCGTCTGGCGCGGGTAAACAAAGTGAACAGATGCTGCCGGCTGGAGTCATAGCCATTGTGGGACCGTCGCTAACCGCGCCGGACCGGCAAGTCAATGAAATATTGGGTTTTTTTTGATGAGTAAAAAACGCCCGATCTAAGCTCGGCCCTTGTATTACGGGGCTTTCAGACGTGAAAAGTAGCTCTGTTCACAAGGTTATCCACAATTTGTGTGGATAACATTTACATGGGAGTCATCCATGAAAGCACCCTGGAGTTTCGCTCGTTTCCTGCCACTGGCCGGACGCCTGCTCGCACGTGGGCGCTTGCCGACTTTGTTGTTCGCGGTGGCCAGCAAAGGTGCCAGCCAGGGTAACCGGTTGGGCAAACTCAAGGACGACTTGCGTCTGTTGCAGGCACTTTGTCTGGCGTACTGGCGTGGCGAGTACCGGGCCATCAGCCCCAAGGCGCTGATATCAGTCGTTGCCGGCCTGATGTATTTCCTCAGCCCGGTAGATGCAATTCCGGATTTCCTTCCGCTGTTCGGCATGATCGATGACATCGCCGTGCTGGCCTGGCTGATGAAAGTCCTCGACGATGAACTCAACGCGTTCCGCGCCTGGCGCAAACGTCAGGTCCCGGAGAAGCTTGCGGTGGTCGAGCGCCTGCCTGATACGGCAGAGCAACTTCGCCTTCAGAGACCGAAAAAAAGCTGAGCCAATTCAGCCTCATTCTCAGATAGATAGCCCCCGCGACCTTAGCCGCTGTTAGGATTACACTTCTAGGGAAAAGTGCCGACTCGCTAAGTGTTGTTGTCCTACGGGGTAGTCATGGATATTCAGATAATTACACGCGAAGGCGAGCCCGAATATGCGGTTCTGCCATGGGCTCAGTATCAGGCTCTACTGAAAGCAGCAGGCATCAACGAAGCACCGTCGCGTCCGGCCCCAGCGCCGCTGGCGACAACTCAGGACCCGATTCTTCCAGGTCTTGATCAATTACGCAGTTTGCGCGAAGGGAAGGGCATCGCCATCGAGGCGCTCGCCCGCACGGTAGGCATCAGCCCGTCTTACCTGGCCATGATCGAAAGTGGCGAGCGTCTGCCCGACGCCGCGATTCGCCGCAGCCTGGCCTGGGAACTGACGGTGCCAGGGTGGAGGGATGAATCGTGAGCGTGCGCATCAGTCGTCATCATTGGGACGGATTGCTGGGCGAACTGGATCAGGCACGCCGTCAGCGTCACCTCCTGACTTATCGGGCATTGCTGGAACGTTTGCAGTTGCCTACGCCAGCCATGCAAACCCTGACTGCCGCACTTGAGCATCTGGCGGCACTGGACGCCAAGGCCGAGCAGCCGTTGCGCAGTTCGCTGGTGATCAGCCAGGGCGCGAGCCGCCTGCCTCGCACCGGCTTCTTTGAATGTGTCGAGCGCCTCGGGCGGTTTTCCGGGCCGTCCGATGGTGTCGCTGCCGCTTCCTGGCATGCCTCGGAAGTGGTGCGGGTATTCGAATACGAGTATCCCGAGTCGGCAGAGGCTTGAGTGTTTTTTCGACTCAAGGCGCAGGCCAGTTACTGGTTGGCGCGTAGGCTGTTTCACTGGCAGTGGTTTGTACGCCAACCGCGTGGCTGGAGCTGGCTGGAAGGTCAGTTCGCCCGTATGGCGAACCTGGGCGATGTCGGAGCCCAGAGCTTCTATGGCCACATCCTCACCTTTCGCGGTGTGGGCCTGGGGGCGCGAGAAGAAGGTGTTCGCCTGCTGCGTCTGGCGGCGTTGGCCGGTGATGGCAAAGCAGCCTACCAAGTGGGTGTCATTAGCCTCGCCGGGAGCCCGAGCAAGGCACCGGACCCGGCTGAAGCGGCCAGGTTCTGGGAGATTGCCGTCAAGGCCGGGCACCCACTGGCACAGATCAAACTGCAAGAATTGGCATCTCGCGATTCTGCACAGTAAATACCGACTTATCTGACAAAACAGCGTGGCGTAGGGACCGATCCCTACGCCACGTTTTCGTTTTAGCGAATCGCCCTACATCAACATCATCCTTGCCTGACTTCTTTCCTCGCTGATCCCCAGCAAAGTCCCTTGCGCCAAACTCCCTGCGCGAAGGATTGCTTATGTTCGACCCGGTTTTTTACCCGGCTCCGTTCGTTTCGGTGGGCTGATGGATCACATCACCCGCATCGAGCACGAACTCGACAGTTTCCCGGACACC
>NZ_JBSVXD010000265.1:0-6199 GCF_054070755.1 Pseudomonas sp. SDO5591_S426
ATTCGCGGCGCTCGCAGAACCTGTGGGAGCGGGCTTGCCCGCGATGAAGTCGCCCCGGTCTGACTGAATAAACATCGAACGCCATACCGCCACAAAGGTCTGCTCCCTATATCACCAACCCCATTGATCAAAGGAGACGCTGCCATGTCCGACCCCATGACCCTCAACCAACGTATCGTCCTGGTCTCACGCCCGGTGGGCGCGCCGACGCCGGAGAATTTCCGCCTGGAGCGGGTCGCATTGCCCGACCTGACTGATGGCCAAGTGTTGCTCAAGACGCTTTACCTGTCGCTGGACCCCTACATGCGCGGACGCATGAGCGACGCACCGTCCTACGCCGCTCCGGTAGAAATCGGCGATGTAATGACCGGTGGCGCTGTCAGTCGCGTCGAGCGCTCGCTCAATCCCAAGTTTCAGGAAGGCGATCTGGTAGTGGGCGCCACGGGGTGGCAAAGCCACAGCATCAACGACGGTCGCAGCATCATGCCGGTCCCGTCCGGGTTGCCGAGCCCGTCGATGGCCTTGGGCGTACTCGGTATGCCGGGCATGACCGCCTACATGGGTTTGATGGACATCGGTCAGCCGAAGTCCGGTGAAACCCTGGTGGTCGCGGCGGCATCCGGCGCCGTGGGTTCGGTGGTCGGGCAAGTGGCGAAGATCAAGGGCTTGCGCGTGGTCGGCGTGGCGGGCGGCGCGGACAAGTGTCGCTATGTAGTTGAGGAACTCGGTTTCGATGCTTGCATCGATCACAAGAGTTCGAGCTTCGCCGATGAACTGGCGCAGGCATGCCCAAATGGCATCGACGTCTATTACGAAAACGTCGGCGGCAAAGTGTTCGACGCGGTGGTGCCGCTGCTCAATCCCAAGGCGCGGATTCCGTTGTGTGGCCTGATTGCTTCCTACAACGCCAGCGAAGCGCCGAGCGGCCCCGATCGCCTGCCGCAATTGCAGCGCACGCTGCTGACCAAACGTGTACGTATTCAGGGTTTTATCGTGTTCGACGACTACGGCGACCGTCAGCCGGAATTCGCCAGCGCCATGGCCCCGTGGGTGCGCGATGGCAAGGTGAAATTCCGCGAAGACGTGGTCGATGGCCTGGAGAACGCGCCGCAAGCGTTCATCGGTCTGCTGGAAGGACGCAACTTCGGCAAACTGGTGGTGCGGGTCGCATCAGCTGAATAATTGACGCTAAACAGAGGCGCGGGTATAAACCGCGTCTCGTTGTTTTGTCGGACTTTTTCCCCATGAGCTTCAGCCCTTTGATTCGCCAACTGATCGATGCCCTGCGAGTTTTGCCAGGCGTGGGTCAGAAAACCGCCCAGCGCATGGCATTGCAGTTGCTCGAACGTGATCGCAGCGGCGGCTCGCGACTGGCGCTGGCCCTGAGCCAAGCCATGGAAGGGGTCGGTCACTGCCGTTTGTGCCGCACGCTGACCGAAGATGACCTCTGCCCGCAATGCGCCGATAACCGCCGTGACGACAGCTTGCTGTGCGTGGTGGAAGGACCGATGGATGTCTACGCCGTGGAACAGACAGGTTTCCGTGGCCGCTACTTCGTGCTCAAGGGGCATTTGTCGCCGCTCGATGGATTGGGGCCGGAGGCCATCGGTATTCCTCAGTTGATGGCGCGGATCGGAGAGGCGGGTACGTTCGCGGAAGTCATCCTCGCCACCAACCCGACTGTGGAAGGTGAAGCGACGGCTCACTACATCGCGCAGTTGCTCAGCAGCAAAGGCCTGATCGCCTCGCGCATTGCCCATGGCGTGCCGTTGGGCGGTGAGTTGGAGCTGGTGGATGGCGGGACGCTGGCGCATTCGTTTGCCGGGCGTAAGCCGATTTCGTTGTAACGGCAAAAGATCGCAGCCTTCGGCAGCTCCTACAGAAAAACATCAATCCCTGTAGGAGTTGCCGAAGGCTGTGATCTTTTAATCTTGTAAACCAAGCAAGCGCTCGGTTAACTTCGCTGAACCCTTCAGTGGAGTTCGCCGATGCCTGCCTTTCAGGAATACTTCGACCCCGGCCACCAATTGGTCCGCGACAGCGTCAGACGTTTCGTCGAGCGCGAGATACTTCCGGACATCGACCAGTGGGAAGAAGCCGAAAGCTTTCCCCGTGAGCTCTATCTGAAGGCCGGTGCGGCGGGGATTCTCGGCATCGGCTATCCGGAAGCGCTCGGTGGCAGTCACGAAGGTGATGTGTTCGCCAAGGTCGCCGCCAGTGAAGAGTTGATGCGTTGTGGCTCCGGTGGTCTCGTGGCGGGGCTGGGGTCGCTGGACATCGGTTTGCCGCCGATCCTCAAGTGGGCCAGGCCTGTGGTCCGTGATCGTGTGGTGCCGCAGGTACTGTCCGGCGAGAAAATCAGCGCCCTGGCCATCACCGAACCTGGCGGCGGTTCCGACGTCGCCAACCTGCAAACCCGCGCTGTGCGTGACGGCGATTTTTACCGGGTCAGCGGCAGTAAAACCTTTATCACCAGCGGCGTCCGTGCGGATTACTACACCGTCGCGGTGCGCACCGGCGAGCCGGGTTTCGCCGGCGTCAGCCTGTTATTGATCGAGAAGGGCACGCCCGGTTTCACCGTGGGGCGGCAGTTGAAGAAAATGGGCTGGTGGGCGTCGGACACCGCCGAACTGTTCTTCGACGATTGCCGGGTGCCTGTAGGACATTTGATTGGCGCCGAGAACATGGGCTTCGCCTGCATCATGGGCAACTTCCAGAGCGAGCGTTTGGCATTGGCCCTGATGGCCAACATGACCGCGCAACTGGCACTGGAGGAAAGCCTGAAATGGGCGCGAGCGCGTGAAGCCTTTGGCAAACCGATCGGCAAGTTCCAGGTGATCAAGCATCGACTCGCCGAGATGGCCACGGCACTGGAAGTCTCAAGGGAGTTCACCTACCGGCAAGCCGCGAAAATGGCGGCGGGGCAGAGTGTGATCAAGGAGATTTCCATGGCCAAGAATTTTGCCACGGACACGGCGGATCGGATCGTTAACGACGCAGTGCAGATATTGGGCGGCTTGGGTTATATGCGCGAAAGCCTGGTGGAGCGGCTGTATCGGGATAACCGGATTCTGTCGATCGGCGGGGGGACGCGGGAAGTGATGAATGAAATCATCAGCAAGCAGATGGGGCTTTAGAAGCAAAAGATCGCGGCCTTCGGCAGCTCCTACATTGGAATGCGTGCTCTTGTAGGAGCTGCCGAAGGCTGCGATCTTTTGATGTTTGTTATTTATCGGTCAACGCAAACTGCGTCAGGCAGAACGTCGGAATGCCCATGTCTTGCAGACGCTGCGAACCACCCAGCTCCGGCAGGTCGATGATCGCCGCCGCTTCATGAACCTTTGCACCCATGCGACGAATCAGGTTCGCCGCCGCGATCAGCGTGCCGCCAGTGGCGATCAGGTCATCGAACATCACCACCGAATCGCCCTCGCACAGGCTGTCGGCGTGCACTTCGAGGAAGGCTTCGCCGTACTCGGTCGCATAACCTTCAGCGAGGACATCGGCCGGCAGTTTGCCTTGCTTGCGGAACAGCACCAGCGGTTTGTTCAGCTGATAAGCCAGTACTGAACCGATCAGGAAGCCACGGGCATCCATCGCGCCGATGTGGGTGAAATCGGCCTCGACGTAACGGTGGGCGAAGCTGTCCATCACCAGGCGCAGGGCGGTGGGCGACTGGAACAGCGGGGTGATGTCGCGAAAGATCACGCCCGGCTTGGGAAAGTCGATCACGGGGCGGATGAGGGATTTGATGTCGAAGGAGTCGAAGACCATCGTCGTGGTGTCCTGGCAGGGCTGCAAACGACGCATTATAACGGCGGCTGAACCGTTTCGCTCAGCCGCAACAGCTTGTTTCAGCTTTCCAGGGAACCACCGGCCAGGGCGCAGAGCTGGATCGGGTCGAGGATGCGGATTTCCTTGCCTTCGGCGGCGATCAGTTCGTTTTGCTGGAAGCGCGTGAACACCCGCGACACGGTTTCCACCGCGAGGCCCAGGTAGTTGCCGATTTCGTTGCGCGACATGCTCAGGCGGAACTGATTGGCCGAGAAACCCCGGGCGCGGAAACGCGCGGACAGGTTGACCAGGAAGGTGGCGATGCGCTCGTCGGCGGTTTTCTTCGACAGCAGCAACATCATCTGTTGATCGTCGCGGATCTCGCGGCTCATGACGCGCATCAATTGACGGCGCAACTGCGGCAATTGCAGCGCCAGTTCGTCGAGGCGTTCGAACGGTATTTCACACACCGAGGTGGTTTCCAGCGCTTGTGCCGACACCGGGTGCTTTTCGGTGTCCATGCCCGACAGGCCGACCAGTTCGCTCGGCAGGTGGAAACCGGTGAGCTGTTCTTCACCGGCATCGCTCAGGTTGAAGGTCTTGAGTGCGCCGGAGCGTACCGCGTAAACCGAGTCGAACGTGTCGCCCTGGCGGAACAGAAACTCACCCTTTTTCAATGGGCGGCCACGTTTGACGATCTCGTCCAGCGCGTCCATGTCTTCCAGATTCAGCGAAAGTGGCAAACACAGCGGGGCCAGGCTGCAATCCTTGCAATGGGCCTGGTTATGAGAGCGCAATTTTACTGGCTCGGACATTTCTTCAATCCTTGTGGGAAAACACACATAAGACGTAAGGGTAACCCAGCGGAGGACATTGAGGCCAGTACACGGCGCTTTTGTCGCAGGCCGCTAGATCACCCGGGAAAAGCGTTGGCGGCTGTGTTGTTCCAGGTACGCATCAAACACCATGCACACCGAGCGCACCAGCAAACGGCCGGCAGGCAACACGATGATTTTGTCGCGATCCAGCTCAATCAGGCCGTCCTTGGCCATGCGCTGTAACTGCGGCCAAAGTTCGCCGAAATAGCCCTGAAAATCGATATTGAAGGCCTGTTCGATATGAGCAAATTCGAGGCTGAAGTTACAGATCAGTTGCTGAATCACCGCACGGCGCACGCGGTCATCGGCGTTGCACAGCAGGCCGCGGCTGGTGGCCAGTTGCGCAGAGGCCAAGGCGTTCTGGTATTGATTCAGGTCGCTGCTGTTCTGGCAGTACAAGTCACCGATCTGGCTGATCGCTGAGACGCCGAGCCCGATCAGATCGCAATGGCCATGGGTGGTGTAGCCCTGGAAATTGCGTTGCAGGGTCGACTCTTCCTGGGCGATCGCCAGTTCATCGTCGGGCAGGGCAAAGTGGTCCATGCCGATATAGCGGTAACCGGCGGCGGTCAGTTGCTCGATGGTGCGCTGGAGCATTTCCAGTTTCTGCGCCGGCGTCGGTAGCTCGTTGCTGTTGATCCGCCGTTGCGGCATGAAGCGTTCCGGCAGGTGCGCGTAGTTGAACACCGAGAGCCGGTCCGGTTGCAGGCTGATGACTTCCTCGACGGTGCGGGCGAAGTTTTCAGGGGTCTGCTTCGGCAAGCCGTAGATCAGGTCGATATTGATCGAGCGAAATTGCAGGGTCCGCGCGGCATCGATCACCGCGCGGGTTTCCTCCAGGCTTTGCAGACGATTGACCGCACGCTGCACGGCCGGGTCGAGGTCTTGCAGGCCGATACTGACCCGATTGAAACCCAGTTCGCGCAGCAGACCCATGGTCGACCAGTCAGCCTCGCGCGGATCGATCTCGATGCCATAGTCACCGGAGTCATCGTCGAGCAGGTTGAAGTGTTTGCGCAGGTGCGCCATCAACTGACGTAGTTCGTCGTGGCTGAGAAAGGTCGGCGTGCCGCCGCCGAAGTGCAGTTGCTCGACTTTTTGCGCAGGGTCGAGGTGGCAGGCGATCAGCTGGATTTCCTGCTCCAGGCGCTGCAAGTAGGGCAGGGCCCGGCCGCGATCCTTGGTGATGACCTTGTTGCAAGCGCAGTAGTAGCAAATGTTCGCGCAGAACGGCACGTGCACGTACAGCGACAACGGACGCTGCACCTTGCGGCTGTCGCGCAGGGCGTGAAACAGGTCGAAGGTGCCGATCTGACCATGGAATTGCACGGCGGTCGGGTAGGAGGTGTAGCGCGGTCCCGCCAGGTCATAACGGCGGATCAGGTCGGTGTCCCAACGAATGGCGTCGAGCATCATGCGGGCATTCCCCCGGATAGGCTGGCAGTGTCGGCCAGTCTAGGGGTGGGAGTAATTTGGCATCTTGATTTGCATCAATCGGTAGGAAGATCAAAAGATCGCAGCCTTCGGCAGCTCCTACATTCGAATGC
>NZ_JBSVXD010000266.1:0-6064 GCF_054070755.1 Pseudomonas sp. SDO5591_S426
CGCTCCGCGTCCGCTCTGGATGGGACGCGGAGCGTCCTGGGCGGCATTCCCACGCAGAGCGTGGGAACGATCATTTGAGAGAATTTAAAGCATGAGCGACTCCGGCCGCGCCGACGCGCTGTTAGCAGACCTGCCCCGCGACGGCCGTGGCCGGCTCAAGGTATTTCTCGGCGCCGCGCCGGGTGTCGGCAAGACCTACGCCATGCTGCAAGCGGCCCATACCCAGTTGCGCCAAGGGGTGAAAGTCATCGCTGGCGTTGTCGAAACCCACGGCCGCGCCGAAACCGAAGCGCTGCTCAGCGGCTTGCCCCAACAAGCTTTGGTGCGCTCGGAATACCGTGGCGTCGAGCTTGAGGAAATGGACCTCGACGGCCTGCTCGTGGCCAAACCGAAACTGGTACTGGTAGACGAACTGGCCCACACCAACGCACCCGGCAGCCGTCACGAAAAGCGCTGGCAAGACATTCAGGAACTGCTCGCCGCCGGCATCGACGTGTACACCACGGTCAACGTCCAGCACCTGGAAAGTCTCAACGATCAGGTGCGCGGCATCACCGGTGTACAAGTGCGCGAAACCCTGCCGGACTGGGTGCTGCAAGAAGCCTATGAACTGCTATTGATCGACCTGCCGCCGCGCGAGCTGCTGGAGCGTCTGCGCGATGGCAAGGTCTACGTGCCGGAGCAGGCGCGGGCGGCCATCGACGCGTTTTTTTCCCAGACCAACCTGACGGCCCTGCGCGAACTGGCGATGCAAACCGCGGCAGCCCAGGTCGATAACGATCTGGCCCAGGGCTACCGGCAGTTGGGGCAGGCAGCGCCAGCCGTTCGCGGGCGTTTGTTGGTGGGGGTCGATGGCGATGCCCAGGCCGAGCGTCTGGTCCGTCATGCCAGTCGCGTCGCTCAGCGTCGGCATCTGCCGTGGAGCCTGGTGCACGTGGACAACGGCAGTGTGCGCGACGAGCAGTCGCGCCTGCGTTTGCAAAGCGCGCAGCAATTGGCCGAACGCTTGGGTGGCGAAGTGGTGTTGCTGCGGGCCGGTGAAGTGGCGAAGACACTGATCCAGCATGCCGCCGAGCGTCGTGCCAGCCTGGTGCTGGTGGGCCAGTCCCGACCGAGTTTGCGTCGCCGACTGTTCGGCGGAGGGCTAGCGGCGCGGCTGCTGCGCACTGCTCGCGGGCTGGAAATCAACGTCCTCGACAGTGATCACGAACAGCATCAACCACGGCAGCGTTCGATGCAGTCGCTGGTGTGGTTCGACTACGCCTTGGCGGTGGTGGCGACGATTCTGGCTTCCGCGCTGGCTTGGGCCGTGGCGAAAACTCTACCGCTACCCAACATCTCGCTGGTGTTCCTCGCCGCGGTATTGCTGGTGGCGGTACGAAGCAGTCTGGGGCCGGCGCTGGTCTGTGCGGCGTTGTCGTTTTTGACCTACGACTTCCTGTTCATTCCACCGAATTTTTCCTTCAGCATCCAGCGCGAAGAAGACGTGCTGACCTTGCTGTTCTTCCTGCTGATGGCGGCCCTTACCGGTAACCTCGCGGCGCGGCAGCGGCGGCAAATGCAGGCCCTGCGCGATACCCAGGAAGAAACCACCGAACTGCTCGACCTGTCGCGCAAACTCACCGCCGCCACCGACCGCCAGGCAGTGATCAGCGCGGCGGCGCACCATCTCGAAGGCTGGAGCGATCTGCAACTGTGCCTGCTCAATCGCGACGGCCCCAGTGGCTGGAAAGTCGAAACCGGCGGTCCGCTGGAGTTCTCCGAAGCGGAACGTGCCGCCGCCGATTGGGCATGGCAACACGATCAACCCGCCGGCGCCGGTACCGGTACTTTGCCGTTCGGGCGTTGGTGGTGGTGGCCGCTGACCGTGGAGGATGGACCGCTTGCGTTACTCGGTGTGTGCGCCAAGGAAGGCCAGACCTTGAGCGGTCAGCGTCGACGGTTGTTGACTGCGTTGAGTCAGCCGCTGGCCCAAGCGCTGGCCCGCGCGCAGTTGGCCGATGACCTGGAAGCGGCGCGCCTGCACGGCGAAACCGAGCAACTGCGCAGTGCCTTGCTGGCCTCGGTGTCCCACGATTTACGCACGCCGCTGACCTCCATGCGCGGCAGCATCGACAGTCTGCTGGCGCTTGGTGAAGCGATCCCGCTGGAGGATCGCCGCGAACTGCTCGAAGGCACCCGCGATGAAGCCGAACGGCTCGATCGCTACATTCAAAACCTGCTGGACATGACCCGGCTCGGTCACGGCGCGCTGAAGCTGGCGCGGGACTGGGTGTCGCCGGCGGACATCGTCGGCAGTGCGCTCAATCGCCTGCGTGCGGTGCTGGCGCCGTTGCAGGTCAGCACCGAAGTACCGGCAGAATTGCCGCTGCTGTTCGTCCACGCTGCGCTGATCGAGCAGGCGCTGATCAACGTGATGGAAAACGCCGCGCGTTTTTCGCCTTCCCACGGGCGATTGCAACTGCGCGCCGGGGCCGATGACAGTGAGCTGTTTTTCTCGGTGAGCGATGAAGGACCGGGGATTCCGGAGTCGGAACGGTCGAAGATTTTCGACATGTTCTACACCGCTGCGCGTGGCGATCGTGGCGGGCAGGGCACCGGGCTGGGATTGGCGATCTGTCAGGGCATGGTCGGCGCCCATGGCGGGCGGATCAGCGTCGCCGACGGGATCGAAGGGCGCGGCACCTGCATCACCTTGCACCTGCCTTTGCAGGCTCAGCCAGCCTTTGAAAATTAAGGGCCGAAAGTGAAGCCTGATCGTGCGTGCGTTACTCTCTAGCCACCTCTTTGTGTTGACGTGAATTCATGAGCCAGACCGCGACCATTTTGGTCATCGACGACGAACCGCAGATCCGCAAATTCCTGCGCATCAGCCTTGCTTCCCAAGGCTACAAAGTGCTGGAGGCCGGCACCGGCACCGAGGGGCTGGCCCAGGCTGCGTTGAACAAACCGGATTTGCTGGTGCTCGACCTCGGCTTGCCGGACATGGACGGTCAGCAGGTTCTGCGCGAATTCCGCGAGTGGTCGACGGTGCCGGTGCTGGTGCTTTCTGTACGTGCCGGCGAAGGGCAGAAAGTCGAAGCGCTGGATGGCGGCGCCAATGACTACGTGACCAAGCCCTTCGGCATTCAGGAGTTTCTGGCGCGGATACGTGCGCTGTTGCGTCAGGCACCGGTGGGCGAGGCGCAGCAAGCGGCGCTGACCTTCGGCCCGCTGACGGTGGACCTCGCCTATCGCCGGGTATTGCTCGACGGTGTAGAAGTCGCGCTGACCCGCAAGGAATACGCGGTGTTGGCGCAACTGGCGCGACATCCCGGGCGGGTCATCACCCAGCAGCAATTGCTCAAGGACATCTGGGGGCCGACCCATACCGAAGACAGTCACTACCTGCGGATCGTGGTCGGGCATTTGCGGCAAAAGCTCGCGGATGATCCGACCCAGCCGCGGTTTATCGTGACGGAGGCTGGGGTGGGGTATCGGTTGTTGAGTGAGGGCAGCCTCTGATTTTGTGTTGCCTGAATATGCCCCATCGCTGGCAAGCCAGCTCCCACAGTGTTTTGTGATGACCACAAATCCGGATTTCACGTAAATCCTGTGGGAGCTGGCTTGCCAGCGATGAGGCCCTCTCCTACACCCGAGAACTTCAAGAATCCCGCTCATTCTCATACCGATCCATCGTATCCCGCGCAATCTCCCGTCCCAGCGCGATCAATTCCGGCGCTTTGTAGAACTCGAAAAACCGGCACACCCGCTTCGGCACGTTGATCAAAACGTCCGGCGGATACCCGGCAATCTTGTACTGCGCCAACGAAGTCTGCATCACTTCGAAACTCTGGTTGATCAAGTCCAGCAAGGACGCCGGGCCGACGTTGTCGATGATGAACGACCCGGTGGCGGACTTCGGCGCGCCTTCGCGTTCCGGGGCTGCCGACGGTTGCTGGGCTTCCGGTGCGGCGGATTCGACCCACGGGTTGATCTCGGCCGCTTCGGCCATCAACGCTTCTTTCTCCAACAGCAGCAATTGCTCGGCCTGTTTGCGTCGGAATGGCATCTTCGAACCGAGGGAATTGAGCAGGCTGTTGAAACGGCTTTTGAACGCCGCAGGACGCTGGATCACAGGCAGTTGATAGTGACGCTGGTTGGTGGAGTTGAGGTTGACCGCGATGATCAGATCGCAATGACTCGATACCACCGGCACGATCGGCAACGGGTTGAGAATGCCGCCGTCCACCAGCATGCGATTGCCCTGCATCACCGGGGTAAACAGGCTGGGAATCGCCGCCGAGGCGCGCATCGCCTGGTGCAGGCAACCTTCCTGGAACCAGATTTCCTGCTGGTTGGTCAGGTCGGTGGCCACCGCTGTGTACGGAATGCGCAGGTCTTCGATATTGATCTCGCCGACGATCTTGCGGATCTGCCCGAAGACCTTCTCCCCACGGATCGCCCCCAGGCGAAAACTGACATCCACCAGACGCAACACATCGAGGTAATCCAGGCTTTCGATCCAGTCGCGATATTCATCGAGCTTGCCGGCGGCGTAGATCCCACCGACCACTGCCCCCATGGAACAACCGGCGATACAGGCGATATCGTAGCCACGCCGTTCAATCTCCTGGATAACGCCGATGTGGGCATAACCCCGGGCTCCACCCGAGCCCAACACCAGTGCGACACGCTTTTTCATGAATCGCCCTCGTTTGAATGGTTCAACAATGCACCCATCGAGGGGCACGCTTCAATCGTCAAGGTCGCTCGGTACAGCGAACGCGTCGTTTTTTCGACACTTGATGGCGGCGGATGGTTATTCTCGCCAGCGCTACAGTTTGCGCGGGCGATGGACGGCACTTTTCACGCGCCAGACCGTCCTACCTGCATGACTGTTTTCCTATCTTTGAGGAGTGAGTGATGAAAGCCTGGATCTGTGTGCCATTGATTGCCCTGGCACTCGCCGGTTGCGCTGGTAAAACCGCTTATCGCGACAGCTGCGGTAGCAACCTCGATGCCGCATGGCACGAGCTGGACCTGGCCAAGGCCGAGGGTTTCGCCGGGAACGTCAGTTATTCCAAGGCCTTGTCGCTGCTGACCGCGGCCAAGACCCAACAGCAATTCGAAGGCTTCGAAGGTTGCACCAAAAAGGCCGAGAAGGCGCGCTTCTATATTCGTGAGTCACGCGCCGGCCGTTGAGGCATGATGCAGGGCTACAGGGGACATTCGACTCAGGGAGCAAGTGATGTCGGCATTGGTGGATCGGTTAGTGGCTCATGTCTTGGGCCTGGAAGTTCGTGTACTGGCCTGTCAGGCGCGTTTAAGTGCGCGTACCGACCCTGAAGCCTTGCATGACCTGCGGACCACGGTGCGCCGTTTGCGCAGTCTGTTGCGGCCATTGCGCGGATTGCCCGGCGTCGAGCAACTGGAAACGGCGGCCTCCGGCGTCGGCGACCTGACCACGCCGTGGCGCGATCGTGAAGTGTTGGCGGCCTACTTGTTGCAGCACGACCAACCCGAAGCCGCGCAGCGACGGTTGGCGCAGATGGCCGAAGCTTATCCGGCGGTCGCGACCAGTACCGAGCTTGCGCAGTTGCTGGTCATCCTTGATGCCTTTCCGCGTTTTTTGCGGGCCTCTCAGCGTCAGGGTTTGCTCAAGGGATTGGGCAAGCGCATTGAGAAACGCCTGGGCAAGCAGTGGAAGAAACTCGACGAAGCCCTGCATGATCCCGCCCATGACCGTCATCGTTTGCGCCTGCTGATCAAGCGCGTGCGCTATGGCATCGATGCCTATCCTGAACTGGATCGCTTGCCGAAAGCGGCGATGCCCCGATTGAAATCGGCACAGGGCGCTTTGGGCGACTGGCACGACTGCTTGCAATGGTTGGCCATTGCCGAGCAGGAAGCCGATTTGCAACCGTGTGTCGCAGTCTGGCAAGCCACCATGGCCAAGGCCGAACAACGCGCCGACCGTGTGCTGGACAAGCTCAGCGCGGATTGCTTCAAATCCTGAGAACACCATGACCCTTTGTAGGAGCTGCCGAAGGCTGCGATCTTTTGATCTTTGCCCAGATGAAAT
>NZ_JBSVXD010000267.1:0-6002 GCF_054070755.1 Pseudomonas sp. SDO5591_S426
GCATCAACGTTGACTGATACACCGCCATCGCGAGCAGGCTCACTCCTACATTTGTTATGGGCTGGTTTTAGCCTTTCAGCGCCTTCCAGATTTTGCTGACAGCCATAACCCCGGCCAACACCACCGCCCCCGCCACAATACCCGCGATGCCATTGAGCAACACCGGCACGATAAAACCGGCGCCACCCGCCGCTGCGCTGACATTTTCGATCCAGTGATGCACTACCGGTACGCCGTGAGTCAGGATGCCGCCACCGACCAAAAACATCGCCGCCGTGCCGATCACCGACAGGCTTTTCATCATGTACGGTGCTGCACTCAGAATTCCGGCCCCGATGCTTTTTGCCATCTGCCCCGGTTTTTGAGTCAGCCACAAGCCCAGGTCGTCGAGCTTGACGATGCCCGCAACCAAACCATAAACGCCGACAGTCATGACGATGGCGATACCCGAGAGCACCACCACTTGCTGGGTCAGCGCCGATTCGGCCACGACGCCGAGGGTGATGGCGATGATTTCCGCCGAGAGGATGAAGTCGGTGCGGATCGCGCCCTTGATCTTTTCCTTCTCGTACGCCACCAGATCCACTGCCGGGTCCGCCACCGCCTCGACCAGTTCAGCATGCTCGGCCTGGTCTTCAGCCTTGCTGTGCAGGAACTTGTGGGCGAGTTTCTCGAACCCTTCAAAACACAGGTAGGCACCGCCGACCATCAACAACGGCGTGACCAGCCACGGAATGAACGCGCTGATGGCCAATGCCGACGGCACCAGGATCAGTTTGTTGATGAACGAGCCCTTGGCCACCGCCCAGACCACGGGAATTTCCCGTTCGGCACGCACGCCGCTGACCTGCTGGGCATTGAGCGCCAGATCGTCGCCCAATACACCGGCGGTCTTCTTGGCGGCCATTTTGGTCATCAACGCCACATCGTCCAGCACCGCAGCAATGTCGTCGATCAGCAACAGCAAACTGCTTCCTGCCATGAATCGGGTTTCCTTCTAGAGTGAATGCGGTGCAGCATAGCGTGGCCGAGCGCCGCACGGAGCATTCTTGAGCGCCGCCGAAGGCCGGTGCTACCATGCGCAACCGCCAGAACAGGCAAGGAACCCCCTGGTTTATGAGCACCATCCGCGAGCGCAACAAACAACTGATCCTGCGTGCCGCCAGTGAAGAATTTGCCGACAAGGGCTTCGCTGCGACCAAAACCAGCGATATCGCAGCCAAGGCGGGATTGCCCAAGCCCAACGTCTACTACTACTTCAGATCCAAGGAAAACCTCTACCGCGAGGTCCTGGAAAGCATCATCGAGCCAATCCTGCAGGCCTCGACGCCGTTCAACCCCGACGGCGTGCCGAGCGAAGTCCTGAGTGGCTACATCCGTTCGAAAATCCGCATCTCCCGAGATTTGCCGTTTGCCTCCAAGGTATTCGCCAGCGAAATCATGCACGGCGCCCCGCACCTGAGCGCCGACCTGGTCGAACAACTCAACGGCCAGGCCAAGCACAACATCGACTGCATCCAGACCTGGATCGACCGCGGCCAGATCGCCCCGCTCGACCCCAACCACCTGATGTTCAGCATCTGGGCCGCAACCCAGACTTACGCCGACTTCGACTGGCAAATCACCGCCATCACCGGCAAGGCCAAACTGGATGAAGAGGATTATGAAGCGGCGGCGCAGACGATAATCCGGTTGGTGTTGAAGGGGTGTGAGCCGGATTGATAGACCGCGGTGCCTTCATCGCTGGCAAGCCAGCTCCCACAGAGATTTGTGTCGTTCACAGAATTTGAACTCAACAAAGAAACCTGTGGGAGCTGGCTTGCCAGCGATGAAGGCGACGCGGTGCCGGCTCAAACCCAGATGGCATCCCACAGCGGATAGTCGCCAAGCTTTTCAACTAGCCCGGCCCGCAATGGGTTTGCCACGACATACCGGGCCAATTTCACCAGATCCTCCTCCCGCCTCAACGCCCGGTCGTGATAACCCTGCTGCCAAAGCGGTCCACCTCTGCCACTCGAAAGATTCACGTCCCGCGTAATAAGAGATTTAGTCTGGCGCATGAGCTTTCTGAGCGAACAGTTTTCCAGTTCGACCAGCCAATGAAAATGATCAGGCATGACGACCCAAGCCAGTGATTTTGCCATTCCAAGGTCTTGCGCCCGGCGAAATTGATGAACTACCAATCTGCCCAAAGCGAAGTCGGCGAAAATCGGCTTGCGATCCAGAGTGTTGGTGGTCAGTAAATAGATCCGATTGGGCTCGGCATAGCGACCCGTTCGCAGACGGTTTGATGCGGGGAAATTCGGCATTCCTTTGCCTCTCTCATGATGAACTCATGAAAAGGCTAGACCTGGGAACTCTGAGCGGTAATACACACTTTTAGCTGGATGTGTCTGGCAGATAGCGATCGCTGGCAAGCCAGCTCCCACAGGGTTTGAAGGTGTCCGCAAATTATGTGAACACCCTCAGTCATTGTGGGAGCTGGCTTGCCAGCGATGGCATTTGTTCAGGCGCCGCAGATCAAGCCACAACCCCCGCATCCGCCGTCAACCCCAACGCCTCGATCGCATTGATCGCGCACTGCTCATCAACGTCCGACAGATCCCCGCTGATCCCTACCGCCCCCAGCACATTCCCGCCCTGATCGCGGATCAACACACCACCCGGTGCCGGCACCACGCTGCCTTGCCCCAGACTATTCAACGCGGCGATAAAAGCCGGGCGTTGTTGTGCGTCCAGCGCCAGCAGGCGCGAGCCTTTGCCCAGGGCGATGGCGCCCCAGGCTTTGCCGATGGCGACGTGCGGGCGCAGCAGGCTGGCGCCGTCTTCGCGTTGCAGGGTGATCAGATGCCCGCCGGCATCCAGTACCGCGATGGTCAGGGGCGCAGCGGAGATCGCCCGTGCTGCGGTGATGGCCTCGTTGACCAGGTTGACTGCGACTTTCAAGGTTAAAGCGCTCATGGTGCCGTCCTCATTTTGTTTTTCGGAAAGCCGTGGAGCTGCGCGTTTGTGCCGCAGCTCAATGCAACAAATAGAACACAATGAATTATTTTTTTGTATACAATAATTCTCGAAAAGCGCCACATGCGACGAAAAGCCACAGTAGATTGGGCTTCCGACGAATGAAACGACCGCTTGAGAAAATGGATTGACCTGCGCCGTCCGCCGTGAATACACTCTGCGCAAAGCCACTTGTATACAATTACAAAACGTAAAGAGGCACAAAACCATGAGCAAAATGAGAGCAATCGAAGCCGCCGTTCTGGTGATGCGCCGTGAAGGGGTTGATACCGCTTTTGGCATCCCGGGTGCAGCCATCAACCCGCTGTACAACGCCCTGCAAAAAGTCGGCGGCATCGATCACGTACTCGCTCGCCACGTTGAAGGCGCCTCGCACATGGCCGAGGGCTACACCCGCACCAAGGCCGGCAACATCGGCGTGTGCATCGGGACTTCCGGCCCTGCCGGTACCGACATGGTCACCGGGCTCTACAGCGCCTCGGCCGACTCGATTCCAATCCTCTGCATTACCGGCCAGGCACCCCGCGCCCGTATGCACAAGGAAGACTTCCAGGCTGTCGACATCACCAGCATCGTCAAGCCAGTCACCAAGTGGGCGACCACTGTTCTTGAACCGGGCCAGGTGCCTTACGCGTTCCAGAAAGCTTTCTTTGAAATGCGCTCCGGCCGTCCAGGCCCGGTGCTGATCGACCTGCCGTTCGACGTACAGATGGCCGAGATCGAATTCGACATCGACGCTTACCAGCCACTGCCGTTGGCCAAGCCGACCGCTAGCCGCATTCAAGTCGAAAAGGCTCTGGCCTTGCTCGATCAGGCTGAACGTCCATTGCTGGTGGCCGGCGGTGGCATCATCAATGCCGACGCCAGCGATCTGCTGGTCGAGTTCGCCGAGCTGACCGGTATCCCGGTTATCCCGACCCTGATGGGCTGGGGCACCATCCCTGACGATCACCCGCTGATGGTCGGCATGGTTGGTTTGCAGACGTCGCACCGCTACGGCAACGCGACCATGCTCAAATCCGACGTGGTGCTGGGTATCGGTAACCGTTGGGCCAACCGTCACACCGGTTCGGTCGATGTGTACACCGAAGGTCGCAAGTTCATTCACGTCGACATCGAAGGCACGCAGATTGGCCGCGTGTTCACCCCGGACCTGGGCATCGTGTCCGACGCTGCTGCCGCGCTGACCGTGTTCATCGAAGTCGCTCGCGAATGGCAAGCCGCCGGCAAACTGAAAAATCGCAGCGCCTGGCTGCAAGACTGCCAGCAGCGTAAAGCCAGCCTGCAGCGCAAGACTCACTTCGACAACGTGCCGGTCAAGCCGCAACGCGTTTACGAAGAAATGAACCAGGTGTTCGGCAAAGACACTTGCTACGTCAGCACCATCGGTCTGTCGCAGATTGCCGGCGCGCAGTTCCTGCACGTGTACAAGCCGCGTCACTGGATCAACTGCGGTCAGGCCGGCCCGTTGGGCTGGACCATTCCGGCGGCGCTGGGCGTGGTCAAGGCTGACCCGAACCGTAAAGTCGTGGCCCTGTCGGGGGACTATGACTTCCAGTTCATGATCGAAGAATTGGCAGTGGGCGCGCAGTTCAAGCTGCCGTACATTCATGTGGTGGTAAACAACTCGTACCTGGGTCTGATCCGTCAGGCACAGCGCGGTTTCGACATGGACTACTGCGTGCAGCTGTCCTTCGATAACCTCAACGCTCCGGAACTCAACGGTTACGGTGTCGACCACGTCGCAGTTGCCGAAGGCCTCGGTTGCAAAGCACTGCGTGTGTTCGAACCGGCTCAGATCCAGCCTGCCCTGCGCAAGGCCCAGGAGCTGATCGAAGAGTTCAAGGTTCCGGTGATCGTCGAGATCATCCTGGAGCGCGTGACCAACATTTCCATGGGTACCGAGATCAACGCCGTCAACGAATTCGAAGACCTGGCGCTGGTCGGCAACGACGCTCCGACCGCGATTTCGTTGCTCGACTGATTCGTTATGGCCTGATGCCCCTGTAGGAGCTGCCGCAGGCTGCGATCTTTTGATCTTTGGTTTTGAAGATCAAGATCAAAAGATCGCAGCCTTCGGCAGCTCCTACACAGGGCCATCCTCATTAATTTGCAACGGGAGACCACCATGCCGCGTTTCGCAGCCAACCTGTCCATGCTGTTCACCGAACAGGACTTCCTCGCCCGTTTCGAAGCGGCCGCCAAGGCCGGCTTCAGTGGTGTCGAATACCTGTTCCCGTACGACTTCAGCTCCGCCGAAATCAAGGCCAAGCTCGATGCCAACGGTCTGACCCAAGTGCTGTTCAACCTGCCGGCCGGTGACTGGGCCAAGGGCGAGCGCGGTATTGCCTGCCTGCCGGACCGGGTTGAAGAGTTCCGCGCCGGTGTCGACCTGGCCATCGCTTACGCACAGGTTCTGGGCAACACCCAGGTCAACTGCCTGGCCGGTATTCGTCCGCAAGGTTTTGACGACGCCACCGTAGAAAAAACCTTCGTTACCAACCTCAAGTACGCGGCTGACAAGCTGCAAGCGGCGGGTATCAAACTGGTGATGGAAGCGATCAACACCCGTGACATTCCAGGCTTCTACCTGAACAACACGGCGCAAGCCCTGTCGATTCGCGAGCAGGTCAGCAGCGCCAATCTGTTCCTGCAATACGACATCTATCACATGCAAATCATGGAAGGCGATCTGGCCCGCACCCTGCAATCGCACCTGGGCGAGATCAACCATGTACAGCTCGCGGACAACCCGGGGCGCAACGAACCAGGCACCGGTGAAATCAACTACCGCTTCCTGTTCGAACACCTGGACCGCATCGGTTACCAGGGTTGGGTCGGTTGCGAATACAAGCCGCTGACCACCACTGAAGCGGGCCTGGGCTGGTTGAAAACCCATAACGCGATTTAACACGTAATCCTGTAGGAGCTGCCGAAGGCTGCGATCTTTTGATCTTGATCTTCAAAAGCAACATCAAAAG
>NZ_JBSVXD010000268.1:0-5984 GCF_054070755.1 Pseudomonas sp. SDO5591_S426
GACTGCCACCGTGGCGCATTGACGCCTCGGCTTGGGCGAGTCCATCCAATTACATGTGATTGCATTCCAAGGAGCTGCCGAAAGCTGCGATCTTTTGATCCGGATGTTACAAACCAGCTGCGTTCAACCGAGCCGCATGCTCGACAAACAACCGAATCGGCTCGGCGCCCTTCCCCACCAATCCCAACGACTGATTGACGATGTCGAAGTGATCCAGCGGAAACTCATCGCCAATCACCGTCCCCAGGTGCGAGCTGTAGCGCCCGACCATCCCGTCGCAGTGTCCCGCTTCACGAATGAAAGTCCTGGCGAACAACTGGCAACTGCGGTTGGTGCCATCGAGCAGGTTGCGTCCGCGATCGGTCTTGCCTGGTTGCAGAGTTCCGGACCAGGAGTAATAACGCACACCGTTCACTTCTTCCGGCCCGTGCCCGCCCCAGGTCTCGGGCAGCCCTTGTGGATAACGCTGGTTGAACAGCGCCACGCCTTCGGTGGTGAGGGAATGATGGGACGCATGAATATCCACAGGCAGCTTGGGCCCGTGATAGCCGGTGTCCAGCAGGCACATCAGCGCGTTGACCATGCGCAACAAAAAGCTCAGTAGCCGCCCCTTGGCACTGTCGTGCGGATAGTGCTTGTGCAGGTAATCGGCCAGTTCCGAACCGTGATTCGGCCCCGCCACGGAAGTCACCGAGGCGACCAGATCCGGGCGCTTGGCTGCCGCATATCGCGCCGTCAACGAGCCTTGGCTGTGGCCAATCAGATTGACCTTCTCGGCCCCGGTTTCGCGCAGAATCTCCTCGATCCGCGCCAGCAATTGCTCGCCCCGCACTTCATTGGAGTTGAGCGGCGAGACCTGCACCGCGAACACGATGGCGCCGCCACGGCGCAACGCATCAACGATCCCGTACCAGTACGGATAAAGCACCAAACGGATGAACCCGAGCATTCCCGGGACCAGCACCAGTGGATAGCGCGGGGTAGAACCTTGCGACATGGGCGGACATCCTTGTGATCGAGAAGTGACGCAAGGCGGGATGCAAGACATCCGCCAAGCATCGCCAGCGAAGATGACAACTCGACGACCAGTCTATGACATCCGCTCTACTTCAACCCTACCACGCCCGCCACGATCAGCCCGACCGACAACAACTTCACCGCCGTCAGGCTCTCCCCCAGCAACGCAAACCCGAGAAACACCGTGCCCAGCGACCCGATAGCGGTCCAGATCGGGTAGGCAATGCTCACCGGCAATTCGCGCATGGCCAGGGTCAGGAAGTAAATCCCGCCCACTGCGGCAACGACAGTGATCAGCGACGGCCAGAGCCGGGTGAAGCCTTCGGCGTACTTCATGCCCATGGCGAACGTCACCTCAAACCCGGCGGCGATCAGCAGAAACAGCCAGGCCATCTAGAACTCCCTGGCCAGCGCCAGCAAGCGCTGTTCGGCCTCGGCGGCGGAGACCGCGAAGGTGCGCGCCTCGGACTCTTCGCCCTCGGCGGCGACCACCGTGATATCGGTGATGCCGATGAAGCCCAATGCCGTGCGCAGTAATGGATCGGCATGGTTCATGGCTTCCAGCTCACCGCCCGGACCAAAGCCGAAGCCACCGCGACTGGTGACGATCAAGGCCTTTTTACTGTGCACCAACGGTTCGTACTGGGCCACGCCGTTGTCCAGCGTGTGGTTGAACGTCAGGCCGAGCCGCACGATCTGATCGATCCAGGCCTTCAAGCCGCTGGGCACGCTGAAGTTGTGCATTGGCGTGGAAATCACCAGCAGGTCATGGCCGAGCAACTCGCCGACCAGTTCATCGCTGAACGCCAGATCGGCTTGCATCGACAAGGGACGGGCCTCGGGTTCGGGATAAAACGCGGCGGCCACAAACGCTTCATTGACCGGCGGAATCAACGCTCGCCCGACTTCACGGCGCGTCAGTTGCGCATGCGGATGACGCGTCTGCAACGCCGAGAGAAACACCTCGGCCAGACGCCGCGAATGCGAACGTTCACCTCGTGGGCTGGCATGAACGGCAAGAATTTTACTCATCTGAATCTCCTCAAGGACTAAACTCAAACTGCTTGTGGCTTGCAGCTTGAAGCTCACAGCCGTTCCTCTTCAAATGAGCAAAAATCACTCGGGATGAATCCATTTCATCCGTGGAGCATTCAATGTTTGCCTCGTTGCCGCTGACCGCCCTGCGCGCCTTTGAGTCAGCCTCACGCTTGCTGAGCTTCAAGGACGCCGCCGAAGAACTGGCCGTTACCCCGACGGCGGTGTCGCACCAGATTCGTTCACTGGAAACCTGGCTCGGCGTGCCGCTGTTCGAGCGCCTGCCCCGCCAGGTACGCCTGACTGAATGCGGCGAACGGCTGTTCCACAGCCTGCACGGTGCTTTTCTGGAAGTAGCGCAAAGCGTCGACACCCTGCGGCCGCAGCGCAGCGGCACAAACCTGACGATCTCCACCACCGCAGCCTTCGCCGCCCTGTGGCTGGTGCCACGGCTGGGACGTTTCTACGCCCAGCACCCGAACATCAATGTACGGCTGGACACCCACTGCGAAGTGATCGATTTGCATCAGGATGCCAGCGTCGATCTGGTGCTGCGCTACAGCCTTGGTGACTACCCGAACCTGTATGGCTTGTGCCTGTTCGATGAATCCTTCGGCGTTTATGGCTCACCGGAACAAGTGGCACTGGCGACCCAGCGCACGCCGACGCTGATCAGCGTGCGCTGGCACAACTCCAAGCTCTACGCCCACGGCTGGGAGGCGTGGTGCGCTCAGTCCGGCGAGACATGGCTGAGCGGCCAACCCGCCGTGCGCGAATACGACGAAGAGCATTACGCCCTGCAAGCGGCGATTGCCGGTCAAGGCTTGGTATTGGCAAGCAATATCCTGGTGTCGGAAAGCGTGACCAGCGGGTTGCTGGTGCCTTATCGGGGGGATGTGCAGGTGAATGGCGCCGGTTACAGCGCGCTGTGCGTGCCGGGTCGCGAGCGGCATCCGCCGGTGCGGGCGTTTTTTGCGTGGCTCACAGAGGAGGCGTCGGTGTCCGGACTAACGCCAAGATCGCAGCCTGCGGCAGCTCTTACAGGAGAAAGCATTTCTTTATAGGAGCTGCCGCAGGCTGCGATCTTTTTATCTACCTGGTTGGCTTGACCGTCACCGGCGCCTTGCCCGATTTCATCTGCTCCAGCAGCGGCGCGCACTGATTCGGCTCGCCGCCGCTCGGTGCCACCAATGCCAGCAGCCCCGCCGCCGGTGCGGCAATCACCCCAAGGGCAACCATCCCGGCCCCGCGCAATATCAACGGTACTGCTTTCACCCCGGCATCTGGCTTGATGAACTTGCCCCGCACGTACAGCGGTGAACGCAGCGAGATCAAGCGCCAGCCCTTGGATTCCGGGGTGATGGTCAGGTCCAGTTGTTCGGTGGCCATGTTCGCCGTGCCATCGATATAGATGATCGCGTTCTCGGTATCGAACACGAACAATCGTGTGGTCGCCAGGCCGTTCTTGATTTCGAAGTCGGACGCTGCGCAGTTGATCTTCACTTCCTTGTCGCCAAAGATTTTGCCGACCACATAGTTGCCGACGTTCAACCCGGCCAGCTCCATTAACTCGCGACTGATGGCGCCGTCGTTAATCAGCATTTTCAGGTTGCCGTTGGCGGTGCCCAGCAATTTGGCCACCGAATTGCCGCGACCGGTGATGTCGGCATCGCCATTGAGCTCACCGAAACTGGTTTTCATCGGTTCGAAGGTCGGGAACAACTGCTTGAGCTTGAAGCCCCGCGCGGTGAGTTTTGCCCGACCTTCCAAGGGCTCGGTGCGACCGTTCAGGCGAATCTGCGCATCGAGCTTGCCGCCCGCCACGCCAAAGCGCAGCGGTTCAAGGCTGAGCACGCCATCGGTCAGCACCAGGTGCGTGTAGAGATCGTTGAACGGCAGTTTTTCGCTGTGGACGATGCGTTTGCCGGTGAATTCGACGTCGGCGTCCATATCGCGCCAGCGATCGGTCTTGAACTCTTCGACCGGCAGCACCTTGTCCGCCGGCTGCTTGCTCTCGCCACCTCGGGCCTTTTGCTTGGCATTGGAATCGGCACCGATCAGCGGGGCCAGGTCGGCAAACAGCAGTTGATTGGACAGCAGCGATCCGCTGAGTTTGGGCCGTGGCTGGCCGGCGACGTAGGTCAGGCTGCCGTGGATATCACTCTCGCCGATCTTGCCGCTGAATTCTTCATAGCGAAATACTGCGCCCGTCGGCTCATGCAGCTTGGCGATCAGGTGACCGTCGGTGGCGTACGGTGGCGTATCCGGCAGGGTCACGCCGGTCAGCGGGAAAAGATTGCCCAGGCTGGTGCCGGCCAGTTTCAGGCGCAGGTCGAGGGCACCGAGATTCATCGGGTCGGTCAGCGTACCGGCCAGTTCGACGCTGGTGTCGGCGATCTTCACCTGAGCTTGCAGTGGGAACGGCCGGGCCGCGTCCTGCAAGGCCAGCAAGCCACCAATCTTGCCCTGGCCCGCCAGTTTCTGACCGTGATACTGGCCTTTGACCTTGAGGCCGAACGCATAGTCCTGTGGTGCAGCGCCCTGCTCCTGTGCGTTTTTCGCCGCTTTGTCACCGACAATCTCGCTGAACGGAATCGGCTTGCCCAACGGGTCGATCAGCACGTCGAGCTGAGTCTTCAGGTTCTGGTCGTCGAGGGTGACGTGGCCCTTGTCGAAACCGATCGCGCCGATGTCCAGCACCCACGGCGAAGGTTCGGCGTTCGGGTCTTTCGGGTCGAACTTGAAGGTCCAGTTGGCGCGACCGTCAGCCAGGCGTTGCAGTTCGGCATTGGGTTCAGTGAGGTCGATGCGCGGGATGACGACACGCTGCGCCAGCAAGGCCAGCGGCGAAATGCGCAGTTCAACGCGCTTGAGGCTGGCCATCTGCGGCGTCTTCGACCAGTCCGGGTTACCCAGGCTCAGGTCTTCGGCCACCACATGCGGCCACGGCACCCAGGCACGCCAGCCACCCTCGTCGGGCTCGCGTCGCCACACCACCGCCAGGTTGCCATTGATGGCGAACGGACGGTGCAGCTCTTCGGAAACTTTGGCATTGAGGGGTGGTTTGATCCGGTTCCAATCGAAGAACACGATGATCAGCACCAGCACGGCCAGCAGAACAACCAGGCTGCCGAGGGTCCAGGCGAGAATTTTACGGGTGCGCGTCATTGCACAGAGCTCCTGATACGGCTGAGCGCCCCGACCGCGACGCACATGAAAAACGCTGGGCCAGAACCGGCCCGCTATGGAATCTACGACTGAAAAACGGCCCGCAGGTTTAATCCGATGACCGATTTTCCAGCAATCGACAAGTCAATTCATGACTCATCAGTCGCCTTCGGCGTTACCGGCCCCGCACTTTTACGTGGCGCGAGTGAGTCGAAAATACCCACCTCGGTGCAAACACGCGGGCTTGAAAGCCCCGGTTTACAAGGCCTGCAGAGAACAATCAATTCCGTTGATTATTAACATTGCGTTTATGAACTTTTATATCGACTTATCGAGAGTAGCATTGCCCTCGTACCCAATTTATCGCCCTCCTACGGAGCACCCAATCATGAAACGCCAACTTCTGCTTAGCCTTACACTTTCAATGCTGGCCAGCACTGCTTTCGCACTGCCGGCCGCTGACCAGGCCACTCCGCAAGTCAAAGATAACCACTCGGTGTTCAGCCAAACCGTCGCTGCCGATGGTTCCGATCGCACCCCGGGCCAAACCCTGGCCGAAGGCGGTAACGATCGCCTGAAAGAAAAAAACCTGATCACTGAAGATGGCTACGATCAAACCAAACAAGGCCAGACTGTTGCCGCTGATGGTTCCGACCGCACCCCAGGCCAGACCCTTGCCGCTGACGGTTCCGATCGCACTCCAGGTCAAACCCTTGCCGCTGACGGTTCCGATCGCACTCCAGGTCAAACCCTTGCCGCTGACG
>NZ_JBSVXD010000269.1:0-5914 GCF_054070755.1 Pseudomonas sp. SDO5591_S426
AGGACACCGCCCTTTCACGGCGGTAACAGGGGTTCGAGTCCCCTAGGGGACGCCACGATTACCCGCTCTGCGGGATTTTATAAGGGTCATTCAATTATTGAATGGCCCTTTTGTTTGTCTGGCGTTTGGCCAAATCTCCCTCTTTCTTTCAAACTGTTCTTCAGACCAGCGGTCACATCCACGACTTGCAGAAAATTATTATGAGAATAATATTCTAGTCGTAATATTCGGAGGCAACGATGAACGATAAAAAAGCTCAAACCCGCGAACGCATCCTCAAGGCCGCCAGTGCAGCGCTGATTCAGCGCGGCCCGGCCGAACCGAGCGTGGGCGAAGTGATGGGCGCAGCCGGCCTGACGGTCGGTGGCTTCTATGCGCACTTCGAAAGCAAGGACGCGATGATGCTGGAGGCCTTCAAGCAATTGCTGGGTCGCCGTCGTGACTTGATTGCCGACATGGATGCCGAATTGACCGGTGAAGAGCGTCGCGCCTTGGTCGCTGCGTTCTATCTGTCGCGCAAGCATCGCGATTCCAGCGAGGCGGCGTGCCCGATTCCGGCCTCGATCGGTGAGCTTGGGCGTCTGCCCGAGTCCTTCCGAATCGCGCTGAACGAACACCTGGAGCTGATGGTCGCGCAGTTGGCGGCCAGTCCGGAGGACACCGACAAAGCTTTGGCCGACATGGCCTTGATGGTGGGTGGCCTGGCGCTGGCACGCGCGCTGGGGCCAGGTGATTTATCTGATCGATTGTTGCGCGCTGCCAAGACCGCGGTGCGTTGACCTGAAGGCGACAGCCTGAGGATAGAGCGATGAGCACGTTGAAGTGGGTTCGTGGCGTTAATGGCACCTTGGGTTGGTTTGCTCCGAAGCTGGTAGCGAGCAAAATGCGCGTTGCATTCATGACACCGCGAAATTTCCAGCCGGGTGATTGGGAATTGCCGCTGCTGGCCAAATCCGAACGGATCACTCTGCGCTTTGGTCTTTCGGCATTGCGTTGGGGACAGGGACCGACGGTGCTGCTGATGCACGGTTGGGAAGGCCGGCCAACGCAGTTTGCCAACCTCATCACCGCGTTGGTCGATGCCGGTTACACCGTGGTTGCCCTCGACGGTCCGGCACACGGTCGTTCGCCAGGTACCGAGGCGAATGTCGTGTTGTTCGCCCGAGCCATGCTCGAAGCCGCCGCTGAATTGCCGCCGCTGCAAGCGGTCATCGGTCACTCCATGGGCGGCGCCAGTGCCATGCTGGCCGTGCAGTTGGGCTTGCGCACGGAAACGTTGGTCAGTATCGCCGCGCCAGCGCGAATCCTAGGCGTACTTCGAGGTTTCGCCCGCTACGTGCGATTGCCGCCGAAGGCCCGCTCGGCCTTCATTCGTCAGGTCGAAAAAGACGTGGGCATGCGTGCTGCCACGCTGGATGTTGCGCACTATCAACTCGATATGCCAGGCCTGATCGTGCATGCCGAGGACGACAACTTTGTCTCGGTCAAGGAATCGCAACTGATCCACGAAGCCTGGTTCGACAGCCGCCTGTTGCGCCTGGAAGAGGGTGGCCATCAGCGGGTGCTGGCTGACCCTCGGGTGATTGATGGCGTGTTATCACTGCTGGCCGGCCGCAGCCTGCAATCGCGCCAATCGGCCTGAGCATCCGTTACACTGCCCCGGTCGAAATTATCTGACCGGGAGTGGGGCATGGGCTGGGATCGGGCAACGCCGTTTATCATTGATCTGCAAGTGGGTGCCGAAGACATCGACGGGCTAGGACACGCCAATAATGCGGTGTACGTGACCTGGCTCGAGCGTTGTGCCTGGCGCCATTCCCAGCGCCTTGGCCTGGACCTGGTCGAATACCGACGGCTGGACCGGGCGATGGCGGTGGTGCGGCATGAGATCGATTACCTGGCCGCAGCCTATGAAGGCGATGAGTTGCAATTGGCGACCTGGATCGTCGATTGGGACCAGCGCCTGAAAATGACCCGACACTTCCAGTTGAAGCGCCCTAGTGACAATTCGACGTTGCTGCGCGCGCAAACCACATTCGTTTGCATAGAACTGTCCACCGGCAAGCCCAAGCGCATGCCGACCGAATTCATTGAAGGCTACGGCCCGGCGTTGCAAACTCCGGCCTGACACAATTTGTGTAGGAGCTGCCGAAGGCTGCGATCTTTTGATCTTCAAGAAGCAAAATCGAAGGATCGCAGCCTTCGGCAGCTCCTACAGGGTTTACCTTTTCAAGAGTGAAAACCAGTAAACTGCCGCACGTTTTTCGTTGAGTGTGTTTTTCATGCAAATTGCTTTGGCGCCCATGGAGGGGTTTGTCGACGACATCCTGCGCGACGTGCTGACCCGAGTGGGCGGCATCGATTGGTGTGTGACCGAGTTCATTCGAGTCAACGACCAGCTGCTCACGCCGGCCTATTTCCACAAGTTCGGCCCGGAACTGCTCAACGGTGCCCGCACCGCGTCCGGTGTGCCGTTGCGCGTGCAGTTGCTGGGTTCCGATCCGGTGTGCCTGGCGGAAAACGCCGCGCTGGCCTGCGAGTTGGGCTCGGAAGTGATCGACCTGAACTTCGGTTGCCCGGCCAAGACGGTCAACAAGTCCCGTGGCGGCGCGGTGCTGCTCAAAGAGCCCGAGCTGCTGAACCAGATCGTCGAGCACGTCCGTCGCGCCGTTCCGGCGCACATTCCCGTCACCGCCAAGATGCGCCTAGGCTTCGACAGTCCTGACGGCTCGCTGGTTTGCGCCACGGCTTTGGCCGAAGGCGGCGCTGAACATATCGTGGTTCATGCCCGCACCAAAGTGGACGGCTACAAGCCGCCAGCACATTGGGAATGGATTCCGCGCGTGCAGGATGTGGTCAAAGTACCGGTGTTCGCCAACGGTGACATCTGGAGCGTCGAAGATTGGCGTCGTTGTCGCGAAATCAGCGGCGTCGAAGACATCATGCTCGGTCGCGGCCTGGTTTCGCGCCCCGATCTGGCGAAGCAAATCGCCGCCGCGCGGGCCGGTGAAGAGGTTGTGGAAATGACCTGGGCCGAGCTGCTGCCGCTGATCCAGGACTTCTGGCTGCAAGCCAAGGCGCAGATGACGGCGCGCCAATCGCCGGGCCGCTTGAAGCAATGGCTGGCGATGCTGACGCGCAATTATCCCGAAGCCGTCGAACTGTTCACCGTCCTGCGTCGCGAGACCGAGCTGGATAACGTCTCGCGTTTGCTGGGGTTGCCGGTGGCTGAAGCGGCCTGAAAAATCTCTGAGTAATCTCTTCCAGAGCAATCAAGAAGGGCGCCAATGGCGCCCTTTTTTGTGTCTGCGATTCAACGTTGACCGGTGAACGTCGCTGATTCAATTGCACGGGGATGCCGGGACGAAAACAGCAAGCCGCCAGCGATCTGCCAGATCACCGCAAACGCGCCGACCAGGAACACGATGTCGCCGAACGTGCGCACCCAGCGCAGGGTTTGTAGCAGGTCTTGCTGCATGAATGCTTCGCTGCGGGCGTACCACAGGCCTTGGCTGGCACTGGCGTAAAACTGCAGGATGCCAATCGGCAACAGGCTGGTGACGATCATCAGCATCAGGCCGCCGTTGAGCCACCAGAATCCGGTGTTCATCAGTCGGTCGTTGAACTGCAGATTCGGTCGCAGGTAACGCAGGATCAGCAAGCTGAAGCCCAGCGCCAGGGAGCCATAAACCCCGAACAGCGCCGCGTGTGCATGCAAGGGCGTGGTGTTCAGGCCCTGAATGTAATACAGCGCGATCGGTGGGTTGATCAGGAAGCCGAATACCCCGGCGCCGAGCATGTTCCAGAACGCGGTAGCGATGAAAAACTGCAACGGCCAACGCAGCCGTGCCATCCACGGTGCACGCTCCTTCAGGCGCCAGTTTTCCCAGGCTTCATAGCCGAGCAAAATCAGCGGCACCACTTCCAGGGCGCTGAAGGTCGCGCCGACAGCCATCACCGGCGTGGTGGTTCCGGCGAAGTAGATGTGGTGGAACGTGCCGGGTACGCCGCCGAGCATGAACAGCGAAGCCGAGCCGAGTGTAGCGGTGGTCGCGAGGCGTTTGGAGACCAGCCCCATGCTGGTGAAAATGAAAGCCAGGGCAGTGGTGGCGAACACTTCGAAGAAACCTTCGACCCACAGATGCACGACCCACCAGCGCCAGTACTCCATCACCGACAGGTTGGTGCGCTCGCCATAAAACAGGCCGGCACCGTAGAACAGACCGATGGCGATGACCGACGCGGCCAGCAAGGCCAGCAGGTTTTTGTCGCCGGGCTGGCGCAAGGCCGGGACCATCGCGCGCAGCATCAACACCAGCCAGAACACGATCCCGGCAAACTTGGCGATTTGCCACAGACGACCGAGGTCAACGTATTCGTAACCCTGATGGCCGAGCCAGAAGCTCCATTGCGCCGGCATCAATTGAGCGATGGCGAGGAAGTTGCCGGCATACGAGCCGACCACCACCAGCACCAGCGCCCAGAACAGCACATCCACGCCAAGCTTCTGCCACTTCGGGTCTTTGCCACCGTTGATAAACGGTGCCAGAAACAGCCCCGCCGCGAGGAACCCGGTAGCGATCCAGAACATCGCACTCTGCAAATGCCAGGTTCGGGTCAGCGAGTAGGGGAACCACTTCGACAGCGGCACACCATAAAAATCCTGGCCCTCGACCGTGTAGTGCGCGGTCAGGCCGCCCATCAGCACCTGGAAGCCGAACAGTGCACCGACCAACAACAGGTATTTGCCCAGGGCCTTTTGCGAAGGCGTGAGTTTGATCAGGCTCAACGGGTCCTGTGCTGGAACCTTGGGTTCGCCTTCCTCGTGATTGCGCAGGAACGCCCAGCCCCAGACCAGAAAACCAATACCCGCCAACAGCACGACGATGCTGACGATCGACCAGACCATGTTTTCGGCGGTCGGGTGATTGTCGATCAACGGTTCGTGGGGCCAGTTGTTGGTGAATGTCGCGCTCTGGCCATCGCGCTCGGTGGCGGCGGCCCACGCAGTCCAGAAGAAAAACTGCGTCAACTGCTCGCGTCGGGCGGCGTCGGGCAGGGTGTTTTCTTTCATGGCAAAGCTTTCGCGGCTGTGATGCAGCGAAGGATCGTTGCCGAACAGATCGTGGTAATACGCGGCAGTTTGCGCGATGGCCTGGACACGGCGATCACTGAGGATCAGCGTGCCGTCGACCAGTCGATTGCCGCGGTACTCGCGTTTGAGTTGATGGCGCAGCAAGGCCTGCTGGTCGTCATCGATATCCTGATAAGCCTTGGCGTAATTCTGCTGCGCCGCCAGCTCCAGCCAGGCGAGCAATTCGCGGTGCAGCCAGTCGGCGGTCCAGTCCGGTGCCTGATAGGCGCCGTGGCCCCAGATCGAGCCCAGCTGCATGCCACCGATGCTTTGCCACGCGGTTTGGCCATCAAGAATATCGTCGGCGCGGAAAAGGGTTTTGCCCTCGACGCTTTGTACCTGATCGGGAATCGGCGGTGCCTGTCGATAGATCTCGTGACCGAACCAGCCGAGCAGGCAGAAGGTCACGCCGAGGACGCCAATCAGCGACCACCATAATTTGCGGTATTCACCCATGGATCACCTTAATGTCAAAAAAAAGCGCCCGCATAACGAGTATGCGGGCGCAGAAAACCCGGCCGTGTGATCGGGAAGAGACGCCGGGGTGTTGCTCAGGGAAAATGATCGGTTGTCGCGATCATTGACTAGTGGGGGCGAGACGTTTGTCCGCCATGGGATGAATGTACGGTGCACCCGGTACTGCGTCACTCCTACACAGGGTCAGTGACTTCATGTATGGGTTTTAATGATTCATACGAAGGTATGGCGTCGCGATAGCTGAAAGGTAGGAGCTGCCGAAGGCTGCGATCTTTTGATCTTTTTTACAATCAGACTCAAAAG
>NZ_JBSVXD010000270.1:0-5911 GCF_054070755.1 Pseudomonas sp. SDO5591_S426
AGGTTGCGATCTTTTTAAATGCAAGATCAAAAGATCGCAGCCTCGTTTCACTCGACAGCTCCTACAGGGGTATTTATTTCAATGGGTGCGCGTGACTTTGCTCAGGTGTCGTGGCTGGTCCGGGTCCATGCCGCGAGCAACTGCCAGACCGGCGGCCATTACGTAGAAGCTCTGGATCGCCAGGATCGGATCGAGGGCCGGGTGTTCGGCGCGGGTCAGGGTCAAGTCGCGTTCGAGCACGTCATCCGGCGCTGCCAGCAGGACGCGCGCACCGCGCTGGCGCATGTCGGCGGCCAAGCTCAGCAAACCGGCCTGCTCGGCACCCCGTGGGGCGAAAACCAGCAGCGGGTAGTTGTCGCCGATCAACGCCATTGGGCCGTGACGCACTTCAGCGCTGCTGAAGGCTTCGGCCTGAATGGCCGAGGTTTCCTTGAACTTGAGCGCCGCTTCCTGAGCGATGGCGAAGCCGGCGCCACGGCCGATCACCATCAAGCGCTGACAATCGCGCAAAGCCTCGATGGCCGGGCGCCAGTCCTGTTGCGCTGCCTCGCGCAGGCCTTCGGGCAAGGCGCGACCGGCTTCGAGCAATTCGGCATCTTCTTTCCAGTGGCCGATCAATCGGGCACTGGCGCTGAGGGTGGCGATAAAACTCTTGGTCGCGGCGACGCTGCTTTCGGTGCCAGCCAACAGCGGCAGGCTGAATTCGCAGGCGGCTTCCAGCGGCGAGTCTGCGGCGTTGACCAGCGAAACGCTCAAGGCACCGCGTTTGCGCAACAGGCGCAGACTGTTGACCAGATCAGGACTCTGCCCCGATTGCGAGAAGGCGAACGCCACCTGGCCGCTGACCTTCAGCGGAGCCTGCTGCATGGTCACCACCGACATCGGCAACGAGGCTACCGGATAGCCCAGCAGTTGCATGGTCAGGTAGGCGAAGTAACTGGCCGCGTGGTCGGAGCTGCCGCGCGCAACAGTCATCACCACTTGCGGCGGCTGACGGCGCAGGCGCCCGGCAATCTCGATCATTTGTGGGTCGAGTTGCTGCAATTGGGCTTGCACGGCCTCGAACGAGGACAGCGCCTCTTCAAGCATTTTTGAAGTCAATGTCTTCTCCTTCGACCATGACGGCGGTCAGTTTCAGTGAGCGATCCAGCCGCACGCAGTCGGCCCAGGCCCCCGGTTGCAGGCGCCCGCGTTCGGTGATGCCGAGGTAATCGGCGGGGAATTGCGACAGACGCTGCGAGGCCTCGGCGATCGGCAAACCGATCTTCACCAGGTTGCGCAGGGCCTGATCCATGGTCAGCGTGCTGCCGGCCAGCGTGCCGTCCGGCAGGCGCACGCCGCCCAGGCATTTGGTCACGGTGTGGCTGCCGAGCTTGTATTCACCGTCGGGCATGCCCGCGGCGGCGGTCGAGTCGGTGACGCAATACAGGCACGGGATCGAACGCAGGGCCACGCGGATCGCGCCGGGGTGTACATGCAGCAAGTCGGGAATCAGCTCGGCGAATTTGGCGTGGGCCAGCGCCGCGCCGACGATGCCCGGCTCGCGGTGATGCAACGGGCTCATGGCGTTATAGAGATGCGTGAAACTGGTCGCGCCGGCTTCCAGCGCGGCGACGCCTTCCTCATAACTGCCGAGTGTGTGGCCGATCTGCATGCGCACGCCTCGGCTGCTGAGGGCGCGGATCAGGGCATCGTGACCGGCGATTTCCGGGGCGATGGTGATGACGCGAATCGGCGCCAGCGCCAGGTACTCTTCGACTTCGGCCATCAGCGCGGTGTGGGCGAAATTCGGTTGGGCACCGAGTTTGCCGGGGTTGATGTACGGGCCTTCGAGGTGCACGCCGAGGACTCGGGCGCTGCCCTTGGGGCGCTGCTCACAGAACTCGCCGACGGCTTTGAGCACGCTGGAGATTTCCTCGCTCGGCGCGGTCATGGTGGTGGCCAGCAGCGATGTGGTGCCGAAGCGCACGTGGGTTTTGGTGATGGTTTCGAACGCGGGTGCGCCTTCCATGATGTCTTTGCCGCCGCCGCCGTGAACGTGTAGGTCGATGAAACCCGGGAGCAGGTAAGGCAGGTCGTTGTCTGCCGGATCGCAGGGCTGGCCTTCGATCGACACGACTTTGCGGTGTTCGTGAACCAGTCGGCCGCGAACCCAGCCGTGGGCGGTGAGGATGTTATCTTCGGACATGTCTGGATCTCGGTTTTTAGCGACGCAGCTCAGCCACAAAGTCGTAGTAGTCGTTGCGGCAATAGGTGTCGGTGACTTCTATGGGCGTGTTGTCTTCGAGGTAGCCAACCCGGGTCATCAGCAGCATGGCGGTGCCGGGGGCAATGCCGACCAGTGCGGCGAACTCGTCCGAGGCATTGATCGCCTGAATGTGCTGCAACGCGCGGACGATCGGTTTGCCGATGCCGTCGAGGTATTCGTAAAGGGAGTCGCCGACTGCTTGCGGCTTGGGAATGATCGAGGCGGGCAGGGTGCTCATCTCGATGGCCATCACGGTGTCGTCGGCCTTGCGCAGGCGTTTGAGGCGCGCAACTTTGTCGTTGGGCGACAGGCCGAGGCGGATCAGTTCTTCGTGGGTCGGCAGGGTGATTTCTCGTTCCAGCCATTGCGAGCCAGGCACGAAACCCTTGAGGCGGAGCATTTCGCTGAAACCGGAAAGACGCGACAGCGGTTGTTCCAGGCGCGGCGTGATGAACGTGCCGGAGCCTTGGTTGCGGCGGATCAGGCCTTGTTCGAACAACACCTCCAACGCCTTGCGTGCGGTGACGCGGGAGATGCCCAATATTTCGCTGAGATTGCGTTCCGACGGCATTGCCTGCTCGGCTTTCCACTGGCCGGCATGAATCGCCGCTTCCAGATTGCGCGCCAGTTGCAGGTACAGCGGCGTGGGTTGGGTGTCGTCGGGGCGCAAGGCCTTGAGGTCGTTCATGGTTGGCTGTCCGAAACGTATGTAGGAATTGTCGCTCGGTGTGCCAGAAAATTAATACCACTTGAATACCATGTCAACGCAGTGCTTGACCGTAGACGCGTGAAAACGCCCTGAATCTGGACGGCTGGAAGCAGGTTGGTTTGAAGTGGTATTAGCGCTGGAATTTAGAACGACAAAGATCGCAGCCTGCGGCAGCTCCTACAGAGGGAAATGGTATTCACCCTGTAGGAGCTGTCGCAGGCTGCGATCTCTTGAATTTATTTTTCGAGGGCGACCAATGGTCGTGGGGAATTACGGGCGGATTTCGATCATCGTGCCATCCGGCACCAGGTTCCAGACTTCGCGCATGTCCATGTTGCGCATGGCGATGCAGCCGTCGGTCCAGTCCAGGGTGTGGAACAGTTGCTCGGGATTGTCTTCGGTGTCCGGCGTGCCATGGATCATGATCATGCCGCCGGGATCGACGCCTTCACGCCGTGAACGGGCGGAGTCGCTGATGTTCGGGTAGGAAATGTGCATCGCCAGGTTGAATTTTTCACTGGTCTTGCGCCAGTCGAGCCAATAGAAGCCTTCTGGCGTGCGTTTATCGCCTTCCATCAGCTTCTGTCCCTTGGGGCGTTTGCCCAGGGAAATGCGATAGGTCTTGATCGGCTTGCCGTCATTGATCAATTGCAATTGATGGGAAGACTTGAGAACCAGGACTTTCTCGATGACCTTGCCGTCGAGCGATCCCACGGCCGAAGCCTGGGACACCGCTACGAACGACAAACAGAACAGGGCAAGCAACCAGCGCATTGAAACGATTCCCCAGGAGGTGTCGCGACTATATATATTTATAGGTGTTTTTTTAGTTGGCAGGCTGAGCAAGCGGCGGGATTGATTCGGACCGCACGGGGTAGACCTCGGTCCGCCGGTCAGCGAAGAAGCATTCTAAGGTACGGCCCACTGTGCGGAAAGCCAGCTCGTCCCACGGAATGTCCGCTTCGTCGAATAGTTGCACTTCCAGGCTCTCGGGACCGGCGGCAAAGTCCAGGTCCGCCAGTTCGGCGCGGAAGAACACATGCACCTGGCTGATGTGCGGCACATCGATCAGCGTATAGATGCTCAGGTTGCGCACCCGGGCGCAGGCTTCCTCGGCGGTTTCGCGAATGGCCGCCTGCTCGATGGTCTCACCGTTCTCCATGAAACCGGCGGGCAGGGTCCAGTAACCCAGGCGCGGCTCTATCGCGCGGCGGCAGAGCAAGACCTTGGTGCCCCAGGTCGCGACGCAGCCAGCGACGATATTGGGGTTCTGGTAATGAATGGTGTGACAGCTGTCGCAGACAAAACGCAGGCGTGAATCGCCTTCGGGAATGCGCTGGGTCACCGGGTTGCCGCACTGACTGCAAAATTTCATGCTTGGGTTCCTGAATGCTGCGCCTATCTTGGCGTGCGGCGGTGTCTGTCGGCAAGTTGTCGTTTCGCGACATGGGGCTGTTGCGGGGGTTGGGCGGTCGCAGCGATTGGTGCATGATGCCGGGTAAGGCACAGATCGAGAACACTCATGCTGGACGAGCTACTGCATCGGGTAAGCAACCACACACCGCGCACGCTGGAGACCGACCGCCGTTTCCCCGAGGCCGCCGTACTGGTGCCCATCACCCGCAGTGACGAACCGGAACTGGTGTTGACCCTGCGTGCAAGCGGGCTCTCGACCCATGGCGGCGAAGTCGCTTTCCCCGGCGGACGCCGTGACCCCGAAGACCCGGACCTGATTTTCACCGCCCTGCGCGAAGCCGAAGAAGAGATCGGCCTGCCGCCGGGTCTGGTCGAGGTGATCGGCCCGCTCAGCCCGCTGATCTCCCTGCATGGCATCAAGGTCACGCCTTATGTCGGCGTGATTCCGGATTTCGTCGAGTACCGGGCCAATGATGCCGAGATCGCCGCGGTGTTCAGCGTTCCGCTGGAGTTCTTCCGCAAAGACCCGCGTGAGCACACCCACCGCATCGATTACCAGGGCCGCAGCTGGTACGTGCCGAGCTACCGCTATGGCGAGTACAAGATCTGGGGGCTGACGGCGATCATGGTCGTCGAGTTGATCAATCTGCTCTATGACGCGAAAATCAGTCTGCACCAGCCACCCAAAAGCTTTATCAATACCTGAGCCATCGTTCGAATGGCCTGAAAACGCGGCTGCCTGAGCCCTGAGGAAAATCACGATGAAATACCGTCTGGGCGACGCCCGCGTCGAAACCCACCCACAGAGCTGGGTCGCACCCAATGCCGTGCTGGTGGGCAAGGTCAAGCTGGAAGAGGGCGCCAACGTCTGGTTCAACGCCGTGCTGCGCGGCGACAATGAGCTGATCCTGATCGGCAAGAACAGCAACGTCCAGGACGGCACCGTGATGCACACCGACATGGGCTATCCGCTGACCATCGGCACCGGCGTGACCATTGGCCACAACGCGATGCTCCATGGCTGCACCGTGGGCGACTACAGCCTGATCGGGATCAACGCGGTGATCCTCAACGGCGCGAAGATCGGCAAGAACTGCATCATCGGCGCCAATTCGCTGATTGGCGAAGGCAAAGAGATTCCGGACGGCTCGCTGGTCATGGGCTCGCCCGGCAAAGTGGTGCGCGAGCTGACCGAGCCGCAGAAGAAAATGCTGGAAGCCAGTGCCGCTCACTATGTGCATAACTCGCAGCGCTACGCCCGCGATCTGGCCGAGCAGGAAGAATGAGCACGCCTGAACGCCCGGTGGCGTCGCCCTGCGTGAGTATTTGCGCGCTGGATGACGATGACATCTGCACCGGTTGCCAGCGCACAGTGGAAGAAATCACCCGTTGGAGCCGTATGGACAATGCCGAGCGGCGCAAGGTGCTGGGGTTGTGTCATGAGCGGGCGAAGGCCAGTGGGTTGGTGTGGATGATCGGTAAAACGCCTGGCCGATAAGATCAAAAGATCGCAGCCTGCGGCAGCTCCTACAAGGGAT
>NZ_JBSVXD010000271.1:0-5839 GCF_054070755.1 Pseudomonas sp. SDO5591_S426
AGCTCCTACAGGGAACGACACAAAAACAAGAGGATTTTCTCATGGCTAAAATCGGATTTATCGGCACCGGCATCATGGGCCACCCAATGGCGTTGAACCTGCAGAAAGCCGGTCACAGCCTGTTCCTGTCGGCGCATCACGATGCTGCCCCCGCCGATCTGGTCGCCGCGGGCGCCATCGCACTGGCGAACCCGAAAGAAGTCGCCCAGGAAGCCGAATTCATCATCGTCATGGTCCCGGATACCCCGCAGGTCGATGACGTGCTGTTCCGCGCCGACGGTATTGCTGCCGGCGTAGGCAAAGGCAAAGTCGTGATCGACATGAGCTCGATCTCGCCGACCGCCACCAAGGCCTTCGCCGCCAAGATCAACGAAAAAGGCGCCCAGTACCTCGACGCGCCAGTGTCCGGCGGTGAAGTCGGCGCCAAGGCTGCGACCCTCAGCATCATGGTCGGCGGCGATGCCGATGCCTTCGAACGCGCACTGCCGCTGTTCCAGGCCATGGGCAAGAACATCACCCTGGTCGGTGGCAACGGCGACGGTCAAACCGCGAAAGTGGCCAACCAGATCATCGTGGCGCTGAACATCCAGGCCGTGGCCGAAGCCCTGCTTTTCGCTTCGAAAAACGGTGCCGATCCAGCCAAGGTACGTGAAGCACTGATGGGCGGTTTCGCTTCGTCGAAGATCCTCGAAGTGCACGGCGAGCGCATGATCAAAGGCACCTTCGATCCAGGCTTCCGCATCAGCCTGCACCAGAAGGACCTGAACCTGGCCTTGCAAGGCGCCAAGGAGCTGAACATCAACCTGCCGAACACCGCCAACGCCCAGCAAGTGTTCAGCACCTGCGCGGCCATCGGTGGCAGCAACTGGGACCACTCGGCGCTGATCAAGGGCCTGGAACACATGGCGAACTTCTCGATTCGCGATAAGAACTAAGCCCTGCCTGAACCTGCCCCGTTCCCTGTGGGAGCGGGCTTGCCCGCGATGAAATCACCTCGGTCTGTCTGTAAGACCGCGGTGCCTGTATCGCTGGCAAGCCCGCTCCCACAAGGACCGAGTCGAGACACCAGTTTTTGCCCTACTCCAATAACAAGAATTCCGGGAGCCCGCCATGTCGGTCGATCCGCAACAATTCCTGCGCGAGCTGTTCGCCACAGCCATCGACGCGGCCCATCCTCAGCAAGTCCTCGAAGCCCATTTGCCTGTCGACCGCAGCGGTCGGGTGATCGTCATTGGCGCCGGTAAAGCCGCAGCCGCCATGGCCCAGGTGGTCGAGCGCTGCTGGCAGGGTGAAGTGTCCGGTCTGGTGGTGACGCGTTACGGTCACGGCGCACCCTGCGAAAAAATCGAAGTGGTCGAAGCCGCGCATCCGGTGCCTGACGCTGCAGGTCTTGCCGTCGCCAAGCGCGTATTCGAGCTGGTCAGCGACCTGAGCGAAGAAGACCGCGTGATCTTCCTGCTGTCCGGCGGTGGCTCTGCCCTGCTCGCACTGCCGGCGGTCGGCATCACCCTGGCCGACAAGCAATCCATCAACAAAGCCCTGCTGAAATCCGGCGCGACCATCGGCGAGATGAACTGCGTGCGCAAGCACCTCTCGGCGATCAAGGGCGGACGTCTGGGCAAAGCCTGCTGGCCTGCCACTGTTTATACCTATGCGATTTCCGATGTGCCGGGCGACCTCGCCACGGTCATCGCCTCCGGCCCCACCGTGGCCGACCCAAGCACCTCGGCCGAAGCGCTGGCGATCCTCAAGCGCTACGACATTGAAGTGCCGGCCTCGGTGCGCACCTGGCTGCAAAGCCCGGAATCGGAAACGGTAAAACCCGGCGATCCGAGCCTGGCCCGCAGTCATTTCCAATTGATCGCCCGCCCACAACAATCGCTGGAAGCGGCGGCGGTGAAATGCCGTCAGGCCGGCTTCAGTCCGTTGATTCTCGGCGATCTGGAAGGCGAATCCCGCGAAGTGGCCAAGGTTCACGCCGGCATCGCCCGTCAGGTGGTGCAGCACGGCCAGCCGCTGGCAGCACCGTGCGTGATTCTTTCTGGCGGTGAAACCACTGTCACCGTGCGTGGCAATGGCCGTGGCGGACGCAATGCCGAGTTCCTGCTCAGCCTGACCGAGAGCCTCAAAGGCTTGCCCGGCGTCTATGCGCTGGCCGGTGACACCGATGGCATCGACGGCTCCGAAGACAATGCCGGCGCCATCATGACCCCGGACAGCTACGCCCGCGCCGCCGCCCTTGGCCTGAGCGCCAGCGACGAGTTGGACAACAACAATGGCTATGGCTATTTCGAGGCGCTCGACGCACTGATCGTCACCGAGCCGACCCGCACCAACGTCAACGACTTCCGCGCCATTCTGATCCTCGAGAGCCCAAAATCATGACGCCTGATAAAAAGGTCAAAATCCTCGCCACCCTCGGCCCGGCCATCGACGGAATCGACGACATCCGTGAACTGGTGCTGGCCGGGGTCAACATCTTCCGCCTGAACTTCAGTCACGGTGATCATGCCGACCACGCCCTGCGCTATCAGTGGATTCGTGAAGTCGAGCGTCAGCTGAATTATCCGCTGGGCATCCTGATGGACCTGCAAGGCCCGAAACTGCGGGTCGGCAAGTTCGCCGAGGGCAAGGTGCAACTGGTGCGAGGTCAAGCCTTGCGCCTGGACCTCGATACCACGCCGGGCGATGAGCGCCGGGTCAACCTGCCGCATCCGGAAATCATCGCTGCGCTTGAGCCGGGCATGGACCTGCTGCTGGACGACGGCAAGCTGCGTTTGCGCGTAGTCACCAAATACGCCGACGCCATCGACACCACCGTGCTCAACGGCGGCGAACTGTCGGACCGCAAAGGCGTGAACGTGCCGCAAGCGGTGCTCGACCTCAGCCCGCTGACCGCCAAGGATCGTCGCGATTTGAGCTTCGGTCTGGAACTGGGTGTGGACTGGGTGGCGCTGTCGTTCGTGCAGCGCCCGGACGACATCCGCGAAGCCCGCACCCTGATCGGCGACAAGGCGTTCCTGATGGCGAAAATCGAGAAGCCATCGGCCGTTGAGCAACTGCGGGAAATCGCCGAGCTGAGCGACGCAATCATGGTCGCTCGCGGCGACCTGGGCGTTGAAGTGCCGGCCGAAAGCGTGCCGCAGATTCAGAAGAACATCATCAGTACCTGCCGCGAGTTGGGCAAACCGGTGGTGGTGGCGACGCAGATGCTGGAGTCGATGCGCTTCTCACCGGCTCCAACCCGCGCCGAGGTAACCGATGTGGCCAACGCCGTGGCCGAAGGTGCGGACGCGGTGATGCTGTCGGCGGAAACCGCGTCCGGCGAATACCCGCTGGAAGCCGTGCAGATGATGAGCAAGATCATCCGCCAGGTGGAAAACGGCCCGGACTATCAAGCGCAACTGGACGTCAGCCGGCCGAAAGCCGAGGCGACTGTTTCCGACGCCATCAGCTGCGCGATCCGCCGGATCAGCAACGTGCTGCCGGTGGCGGTGCTGGTGAACTACAGCGAGTCGGGCACTTCGAGCCTGCGTGCGGCGCGGGAGCGGCCAACGGTGCCAATCCTCAACCTGACGCCGAACCTGCAAACCGCTCGTCGCCTGACCGTGGCGTGGGGCGTGCACTCGGTGGTCAACGATCGGCTGCGCCAGGTCGATGAAGTCTGCTCCACGGCACTTGAGATCGCTCAGGCGCAAGGCATGGCGCAGCGCGGCGATACATTGTTGATCACGGCGGGTGTGCCGTTTGGGCAGCCGGGGTCGACTAACTCCTTGCGTATCGAGACGTTGATCTAGAGCGCCCACCGGCCTCATCGTCGGAACGCCGCCCGCAGCCGGCTGGCTCCCACATTGGTTTTGTGTCGATCACGGAATCAAGACTGAACAGAGATTCAGTGTGGGAGCCAGCCTGCTGGCGATGCAGGTGACTCGGTTTCATTGACCTTTCAGAACTGCCATGCCTGCCAATCATTTCAACACCCACTGCCCCGACTGGGCCGAAGCGATGCTCAACGGCTTCAGCCAGATCTTCCTCCAGCGCAATCCGCTGTGCGGTTTGCTGATTCTTTCGGCCATCCTGTTCACCGCGCCCGCCTTGCTCGGCGGTGCATTGCTAGGCGGTGTCGCCGGGCTGCTCACCGCGCAACGCCGCAACTATGCCAAGGCTGATCGTCAGGCCGGATTGTTCAGCTACAACGGCGTGTTGCTCGGCTTGTTGCTGAGCCTGTATTTCCCCTGGTCGGCGATGATGCCGCCGCTGATTCTGGCTGCTGGCGGCCTGAGCGCGATGATCACTCAACAGTGGCTCAAACGCGTGCGGGTCAGCCAATACCTGCCTGCCTACACCACACCCTTCGTCGTGCTGAGCTGGTTGCTGCTGTGCTTCGCCACGCCCTCGACCGGGGCGCACTTGATCGAGGTCAGCACGCTGAACATGCTCGCCGCGCCCCTCAAAGGCATCGGCCAGGTAATGTTCCTCGGCCACCCACTGGCCGGTGCGATGATTGCCGCCGGTTTGCTGATCGCCGATCGCCGTGCCTTCTGCTGGGCGTTGTTGGCGTCTGTCGCGGGCATGGGCTGGAGCATGCTGGATCATGACTTCTACACCGCACTGCTGGGCCTCGGCGGCTATAACGCGGTACTCGCTGCCCTCGCCTTCAGTGCTCAGCGTCGCCAACCGTGGCTGCCGCTGGTTGGCATCGGCTTGGCGCTGGTGCTGACGCCGATGTTCGCCGCCATCGGTCTGCCAACCCTTACCGCGCCGTTCATCCTCGCTGGCTGGTTGATAAGCACGGCTGTTCAGATGCTTCGCAAAACCACTGTCGCCCTTACGCCTTGCACTCTGGAGGAGAATCAACCTAGGCTGCGCTGATCATTGAGTCAGGCGTTATCCATGGACAGCAACAAAAACTGGCGTGAAGACCTTTACGTCATGATTTTCCAGAGTGACACCAAGGCCGGCAGGCGTTTCGACGGCATTCTGCTGCTGATCATCCTCGCCAGCATTGTGATCGTGATGCTCGACAGCATCGACAGCATTCACAAGAACTACGCCGATGTACTCGCCTACATCGAGTGGGGTTTCACGGTGATCTTCCTCGGCGAGTACATCCTGCGCCTGTATTGCTCGCCCAAGCCGCTGCGCTATGCCTTCAGTTTTTATGGGCTGGTGGATCTGCTGGCGATCGTGCCCGGCATCCTCGCGCTGTATTACGCCGATGCGCAGTACCTGCTGATTATCCGGATCATTCGGATGCTGCGGATTTTCCGCGTGCTCAAGCTGAGCCCGTACCTCAAGCAAGCCAACTATTTGATGTCGGCGCTGCGCGGCAGCAAGCAGAAGATCGTGGTGTTTCTGGTCAGCGTCTGCACCCTGGTGACGGTGTTCGGCACGCTGATGTATGTGATCGAAGGCCCGGAACATGGCTTCACCAGCATTCCCAAAGGCATCTATTGGGCTATCGTGACCCTGACCACCGTGGGCTTCGGCGACATCGTGCCGAAGACGCCGCTGGGCCAGGTGATTTCCTCACTGGTGATGATCACCGGTTACTCGATCATTGCCGTGCCCACCGGGATTTTCACTGCCGAACTGGCCAACGCCATGCGCGGCGAACAGCTGCAACACGACTGCCCGGTGTGCCGGAAAAACAGCCATGAACACGGCGCCGCGTTTTGCTCCCGTTGCGGCAATGCCCTGTTCAAAAAACTGGAATAAGCAAAGTCCTTTTTAATCTTTAAACGACTATGCGAGCCCGGCTATAGTCGCTGCCTTTAATTACAGACAAATAACCTGTAGGAGCTGCCGCAGGCTGCGATCTTTTGATCTTGCTTTTGAA
>NZ_JBSVXD010000272.1:0-5795 GCF_054070755.1 Pseudomonas sp. SDO5591_S426
TCAACTGTAGGAGCGAGCCTGCTCGCGATGAAGCCAGACCAGTCGACACAAAACCTCAACCCCGCACCAAACTCCGCACCGCCGAAATCTCCGGCACTTCCCGCCGATCCATGTACACCCGCAACGGTTCGGTGATGTTGATCCGGTCGTCTATGTTCTGGTCCAGCAGCAACTGAATCAACCCACGCTTGAGCGTCATGGATCCTGAGGGGCCGGGCGCCCAGACGAATTCGCTGGTGGGGATGATGCCATCGTCGGCCACGTCCATGCCGAAGGCGTCTTCGCTGAAGCGCACGATGTAGTGGCCGGTCTTGCGGTTGAGGCCGACGAAGCCTTTGAGCTGGTCGGCAGCCTGGCAGATGAGCTGGGAAGTGATGCGCATGGTAAACCTCACAGTGGTGATCGTTGGTTTACACGCAGGGCGAGCGAATGGCGTTCCCTCTGCCGGGGATTACCGAGGGCAAGCGTACTGCAAACAAGTGCACAAAAGCGCTGACGAAAATCAGCTTTACGCACGTTTATGTCGGTCTCGCGATAGCGCTGGCAACGCTCAGTTGTTAAAAGGGACGTCTTTGAAAATCATCGCGAAAGGATTTCGAACATGCCTGCAACCTTCACCAAAAGCACCCTGCTGCTGAGTCTGCTGCTCGGCCTCGGCCAGGCAAACGCCGCCAGCGAGCCCAGCCCCACTGCATTGGCCACGCGCCTGGGCATTCCACACCCGGCAGTGATCGCCCACCGTGGCGCATCTTTCGATGCGCCGGAATCGACCACCGCCGCGTACAAACTGGCCCGCGACCTGGGTGCCGATTATCTGGAACTGGACCTGCAACGCAGCAAGGATGGCGTGCTGTTCGCCCTGCACGACAACAATCTGCAACGCACCACCGACGTCGCCAGCAAATTCCCCGAGCGCAAGGACAGCCCGGCCAACGCGTTCACCATGGCCGAGCTGAAAACTCTGGATGCCGGCAGTTGGTTCAACACCGCTTACCCGGATCGCGCGCGCCCCTCCTACGCAGGCCTGAAGATTCTGACCCTCGATGAAATCATCGACATCGCCCAAGGCAATCCGCTACACAAGCCCGGCCTGTACATCGAAACCAAGGAGCCGCAGCAGTTTCCCGGCATCGAACGCGATCTCAAAGACAAACTTCAGGACCGTGGCTGGCTGAGCCCCGCAGGTTCGAAACTGGCGAAAAGCGAGCTGGCGGTCGGTCAGGGCAAAGGCAAGGTGATCCTGCAAACCTTCGAAAAAAGCAGCCTCGAACTGCTGGAAAAAGAAATGCCGCAGGTGCCGAAAATCCTGTTGCTGTGGGTGGGCGAAGGCAACATCGAGCCGAAATCCAAAGTGACCTTTGCCGAGTCCGGCGAGAAGGATAAAGCCGCTTACTACGCCAAGCAGCAGCCGAAGGACAAAGCCGAATTCCAGCGTTGGGTCGACTACGCCAAGGCCGAGGGCGCGATCGGCACCGGCCCTTCCGCTGCGCTGACCAAGGGTGGCGATCAGAGTTACTCGGACCTGGTGCAACCGTGGATGAACCAGTACACCCACGATCAGGGTTTGCTGGTGCACGTCTATACCATCGACGATGCGGTGGATTATCAGAAGGTCATGGATGCGGGTGTCGATGGCATTTTCACAAACCGCGCCAGCGAGTTATTGAAGTTCTATAAACGTCCGGCGGCGGCGAGTGTTGATCAGGTGTTGAAGAACAATGGGTATTGATTGGGGACCGAGGCGCGTCCATCGCGGGCAAGCCTTGCTCCTACAAAATTGCGTCGCACCTGTAGGAGCCGAGCTTGCTCGCGATGACGCCGGATCAGGCAAAGGGAATTTTAAGGGTGGATTAAGTTACAAAAGCTAACCTGATCTCACTTAAACAGCTCACACAAGGAATGAACTCATGAAGACTCTGACTGCCCTGTTCACCGCTGCGGCCCTGACCCTCACCGCTGGTTTGGCCCAGGCTGATGTTCCTGTCGACCAGATCCCGCAATTGGTCAAGGATGGCAAGATCAAGCCGCTGGAAGAGCTGAACCAGGTCGTGATGAAGCTGCATCCGGGCGCCACGATTACCGACAGCGACCTGGACAACCACTTCAACGGCTACGAGTACGAAGTCGAGTTGCGTGACGCACAGAATGTTGAATGGGACGTGGATTTGAACGCCGCCACCGGCGAAGTCCTGAAGAACAAAAAGGACGACTAAGCACACAGCAAAAAGCCGCACGATTGACCGATCGTGCGGCTTTTTTGCGTCTGGAGGTTTAATCAGGCCGAGGTGCTGACCAGCGTCCCCGAAGTGCCGGAGCCGGATTCCTGCAATGCTTGCAACAACGCCGCCGTTGCCGTCTGCAAGGAGGCCGATGTGGCCGCGATTTGCGATTGTGCGGCAGCGACAGCAGCGGCTTTGGCGTCATCGTCTTCTTGCTTGGCCTGGGCCGCTTGCAACTGCTGCATCTGCTCCTGCATCTGCTTTTGCAGTTCGGCGATCTGCTTGCGCAGCTCCTTCACCGCGTCGGATTCTTCGCTGCTGCTTGAGCCGCTGTCGCCTGATGCAGGCGCTCCACCGGCAGCGACTTTGGCGCTGTTGGCGGGTGCCGCAGCGGCCGTAACCGTAGTGGATTCAGCGTTGCTGGTGACGGTGCTGGCGGTTGTGGTCGAAAGTGGCAGAGGGATCGAGATATTGGTGATGCTGACCATGGGACGTTATCCAATGTTGATGAGGGGTAACTCCCTCATCGACATCGCCGCCACGGATTTGAGATCGACTGTGTACCGACTCGGTAAGCAAACCGGTACACAGCCGTTTTCGTCAGGCGCTGAGCCGCGCCGTCACCTCGTTCAACTCGCCTGACAGGCTATGCAGGTTGTTGCTCGCTGCTTCCGTGCGCTGCACATTGTCCAGGTTGGTGCTGGCGATGCTGGTGATTTCGGTGAGGTTGCGCGAGATGTCCTCGGCCACTGAAGTCTGCTCTTCGGCGGCGGTCGCAATCTGGCGGTTCATGTCGCGGATGGCTTCCACGGCCAGGGTAATGCGTTCGAGCATGGCGCCGGCCTCGGTCACTTGCTGGACGCTTTCCTCGCTACGCGATTGACCGGTTTCAATCGCCTGGGCCGCTTCGATCGCACCGGTCTGCACGGTTTGAATGATCTGGTTGATTTCGATGATCGACGCTGCCGTGCGCTGCGCCAGGCTACGCACTTCATCGGCGACCACCGCGAAACCGCGTCCGGCTTCACCGGCACGCGCCGCTTCGATAGCGGCGTTGAGCGCCAGCAGGTTGGTCTGTTCGGCGATGCCGCGAATCACTTCCAGCACCTTGCCGATACGCCCGCTGTCGGTTTCCAGTTGGCGGATGACTGTGGCGGTGTTGGCGATTTCGCCGCGCATCTGGGTGATAGTGTGGATGGTGTCCTGCATGACTTTTTCACCCTGCTGCGCTGACTGGTCGGCATCATCCGCCGCGCGCGCCGCATCGGCAGCGTGCCGCGCGACTTCCTGGGCGGTGGCGGACATTTCGTTCATCGCCGTGGCCACTTGATCGGTGCGGTTGAACTGCTCGTTGGTGCCACCGGCCATCAACGTCGCGATTGAATTCAGTTCACCGCTGGCGCTGTCCAGATTCGAAGCGCTGCGTTGCAATCGGGTGAAGGTTTCGGCAAGGAAATCGCGCAGGGTGTTGGCGGCCATTGCCAGTTTTCCAAGTTCATCCTGACGGGTGCTGGCCACGCGCTCGGCAAACTTGCCCTGGCTGAGTTGCGCCACGTATTCGATGAGCTTGCGAATCGGCTCGACCAGGTTGCGGTTAACCAGCCACAGGCTCAGCAGACCGATCAACAGGCCCGAAGCCAACATCACGATGATCCCCAGCCACACGGTGCGATCAGCTTCAGCGCTGATCAGTTTCGATTGCTCGGCACCCTGCTTGCGCAACTCGCTGACCAGTTCACTCATCTGCTCGCTGGTCGCGCGGTCCACGCCTTTGACCGCTGTGTCGCCTGCGGTCGGATCGGCACCTGCCGCCACATAGGCATCGCGGCCCTTTTGGTAAGCGGTGCCCAATTGGCGATGTTCGTCGCGCAAGCGCTCGATGCGAATCTTGAGTTGCGGCTCGATGCCCTTCTGCCCCGCCAGCTCACCGAGAATGTTCTGCACATCGCGCTGACGCTCTTCGAATTGCGACCAGTACTTATTCAGGTCAGCCGGTTGCTTGCCGCGCAACAGGACGTTTTTCCACTCCTGCACCTGCACCTTGAATTGCAGGTTGGCTTCATCGATCAATTGCGAAGTGTGCAGCGGCCCTTCGATCAGGTTGGCGTAGCTCTGAACACCGCTGGAGAGAAAGTGAAAACAGGCCAAAGCGATCAACAGCATCGCGAACAGACTGCCGCTCAACAGGGCGAGAATTTGCGCTCTCAAGGACTTTTGCAAAAACATCGGAAGGTACTCATGACAGGAATGAGGCACGCCCCGGTAGGCGTGAAAGGTGTCCGGACATCCCTGTCCGCGACCTTGGCTGATGGCCGAGGGCGCGCAACTTAACTCAAGCGTGATCGGCGTGCCAGAGCGGTTCTTGAGTTAAATCCGACCACTGGCAGTGCAATCGTTTGCGCCCTACAACTGTCACAAAAACGTCATCCAGCCTTGCGATGATGCGGCTCACGTGAACCTGTAAAACCCGCGACAGGCGCCTCTCTTTGCGAGCTCTCATGAACCACAGCATCGATCAAAGCCATCGCGATCCGGATCTGTTCGGCCTGCTTTACGGTTTCAGTTTTCGCCCCGGTGAGCGCGGTCAGGAAATCGATTCGGCAAGGGCTTTGCGCTGCTTGCAGCAACCGGAAGATGACGAGCAATTTCTCTGGCTGCACCTGAACCTCGCCCACGCCGCGTGCGAGCGCTGGATGAAAAGCCATCTGGAGTTGCCCGACGAATTTTTCGAAGCCTTGCACGAAGGCTCGCGCTCGACGCGCATCGAGCATGTCGATTCGGCATTGCTGGCGGTGGTCAACGATGTGGTGTTCAACCTCAGCAGCATGGTCTCGTCGGATGTCTCGACGCTGTGGGTCTGTGCCCGCAGTCGGTTGATCATCAGCGCGCGCCTGCAACCGCTGCACTCGGTGGACAAGTTGCGTTCTTCGGTGAAGGCTGGCGAATGCTTTCGTTCGCCGCTGGAATTGCTGGTGCATTTGCTGCGCGATCAGGGCGAAGTGCTGACGCAGATCGTGCGCAAGACCAGCCTCAGCGTGGATCAGATCGAAGATGAATTGCTCTCTTCGCGCCTGTCGACCAACCGCGCCGAGTTGGGCGCCAACCGCCGGGTGTTGGTGCGCCTGCAACGCTTGCTCGCGTTGGAGCCAGGTTCGTTGCTACGGCTGCTCAACCGACCGCCGCCATGGTTGCAAAAGGAAGACGTCAAGGAGCTGCGCAAATCCACCGAGGAATTCGCGCTGATCATCAACGACCTGACGGCGCTCGGTGAACGGATCAAGCTGTTGCAGGAAGAAATCGCCGCCAACCTCAACGAACAGAGCAACCGCACGTTGTTCACCCTGACGGTGGTGACGGTGCTGGCATTGCCGATCAACATCATCGCCGGTTTCTTCGGCATGAACGTCGGCGGGGTGCCGCTTTCCCAGGACCCGGAAGGGTTCTGGATTCTGGTGGCCCTGGTCGCGACGTTTACCGTGATTGCCGGGCGCTGGGCGTTTCGTAAGCGGCAGGATTATTAAGATCAAAAGATCGCAGCCTTCGGCAGCTCCTACATTTGCAATGCGACTTCCTGTA